>CAZRMT010000091.1:0-1579 GCA_964601265.1 uncultured Christensenella sp. | reverse complement strand
AAAATAAAGACGTTATATTTTTTATCAATCGTCTAAATCTATAAATAAAGGACTATCGAAAAATTCTTTTAACGTTATTTTAAGTCCGTCGCATAAATATTTTATCGTTGCAAGCTTTGGGTTTTGACTACGCCCCGAAAAAATACTGTTTACCGTTGACTGTATAACGCCCGACATTGTGCAAAGTTTATTCGGCGTTATGTCCCTCTCTTTACAAAACTCTAAAATTCTTTTACCTACCGCCTCGTGTAATTTCATAACCGTATTCTCCCTGATTGCCGTTTTTATCATAAATTTTAACAACAATTGAAAAATAAGGTTGTGAATGTATACACAAGTTGTGAATGTGTTGACAACTTCTGTTTTGAATAGTATAATAAAGAAAGAATAAATAACCTTTTAGGTTATAACAAAGGATTTTAAATATGGAAAATTATGAGCTGAAAGAAAATGAAGTTGTTTTATATAAAGGAGAGGTATCTTTAATAAACCCAAGACGTTCTGCTAGGCTGTTGCTTACAAATTTAAACGTAGTCTTTATTATAAGAACAAGTTTCTTTAAAGAGGATATAACAACCGAAATTTTTTCTGTTTTAGACGTTAAAACGTATGAAGGAGAACCACAAGTAAAGGTGTCCTCCGACACGGTTGAGATTTATTTTAAAAACACAGAGAAGGAATTTAAGTTTCAATCAAAATCCGACCAGCGTAAGTTTATTAGTGAAATTACAAAACTTCTTACAGGCAAAAGCGGAACGGAAAGAACTGTTGAAAAAATTAAAAAAAATATAGACGTTATAAACGATACTTTAGGTTGCGACGTTATAAAATCAACCGAAAACATTGCAAAAAACGGTATAATGGGAAACACGGGAAGTTTATTAGGAAAAATAAGTAATCTATTTAGTAAAAACAAAAAATAATTACACAAAACAGTGTATTTAACTCACATTAAAAATTTCATCTATTTTAACAAAAAAACATAAATACCGTTTTCGTTGCTTCAAACAAAAACGGTATTTTTATTATTCCTTGCTACTTTTTCATTAAGAATTATATTTTCTAAAGAATGTTTAAACAAAAAATCGCACCAAAACGATGCGACTTGTTTGGTAGGAATGAGTGGACTCGAACCACCGACCCCCACCTTATCAGGGTGGTGCTCTAACCGGCTGAGCTACATTCCTATTTAATTGGTGGAGGTAAACGGATTCGAACCGATGACCCCCTGCTTGCAAGGCAGGTGCTCTACCAACTGAGCTATACCCCCGTTCATCGTACCTACTCGATACGAATAATATATTATCAAAATTTTACCGCTATGTCAATAATTTTTAACTACTTTTATAACCTAACGAAAAAATTTTGCTTTTTGCAAAATAAAAGCTCCGCAAGTTTACGGAGCATTTTAATTATATTAAAAACGAATATAAGAAATGAAATTTCTGTATCGACTAGGATTTAGTTTTAAGCGTTAGCTCAAAACTGAACTCCCTAAAAGGAGGTGATCCAGCCGCACCTTCTGATACGGCTACCTTGTTACGACTTCACCCCAGTCATTGGTATTACCTTAGGCAAC
>CAZRMT010000090.1:0-1853 GCA_964601265.1 uncultured Christensenella sp. | reverse complement strand
AAAATCTTACCAAAAAGCCCTTTCGAACTTTTCGATAAGATTATAAAACGACACGCTATCCGACAAAAAACGATAGTTGCCGTAATTTAATTGACTTTTTTTATAAAAAAGCGTAACATATCTTTTAGTTGAATATTTCGTATCGTGGCGGATAAAACCGTTACGCTAGAAAACTCTGGAGAACTCCGTAAAATCGGATGCCGAAGGTGCAAAGCTTTATAGCCGAATCTCTCAGGCAAAAGGACAGGGCAAATTATTTGTTTAAAAGAGTCTTTATTTTTATAAAGACTTTTTTTATGAGGAAAAAATGCAAGCTTTTTACAACGTTTTAAAATGGATTAACGATAATATCCTTTGGGGAATTCCTATGATAATCTTAATGCTTTCGGTGGGAATTTTGTTAACCGTTTTAACAAAAGCAATACAAGTGAGAAAATTTTCTTCTTGTATGTCAAACACAATAGGACAAACCCTTAAACGCAATAAAAAAGACGACAAAAAGGATAAAAAAACACTTTCGCCCTTTTCCGCATTTTGCACCGCCGTTTCGGGAACTGTGGGAACGGGGAATATCGTAGGCGTTACCAGCGCTATAATTTCAGGCGGGCCGGGAGCTGTTTTTTGGATGTGGATTTCCGCCTTTTTCGGATGCGTGACTAAATACACCGAAATAGTTTTAGGTATGTTTTACCGCAAAAAAGACGATAAAGGCGAATATATAGGCGGACCTATGCTCTATATCGAAAACGGCGTAAAGAAAAAATGGCTTGCCGTCACGTTTGCGATTTTTACGATTTTTGCGGCAATCGGATACGGTTCGGTTCAGTCGGACACGATACAAAAAACTTGGGAAAACGCTTTTAATATCCCCACTTGGGTAACGGCTTTAATCATTACCGCTTTGACGGCTTTGGTGATTTTAGGCGGACTTAAAAGAATAGGTAGCGTTACCACGGTAATAGTACCGTTTATGGCTTTATCTTTTATAATATTCGCAATAATTTTAATTTTAGCCAACGTTACGGCTGTTCCCGTTGCGTTTGCCTCTATTTTCACTTCGGCTTTCAGCGTAAAATCCGCTTTGGGCGGTTTTATGGGGTACGGTATCTCTCAAGCGATGCGTTACGGTTTTGCCCGAGGAATTTTCTCCAACGAAGCAGGGCTAGGCTCATCTAGCATAGTGCACTCGTCTTCCGCCAATCGCGAACCCGTAGAACAAGGGTTTTGGGGGGTGTTCGAAGTGTTTTTAGACACTTTCGTGATATGTACTCTCACGGCTTTATTCGTTTTAACTTCGGGAATAGACGGCAACGCCGTAGGCGACGGAGCAATACTTTCAATGACGGCTTTTACAAGCTTTTTCGGAAAATTCGGCACGGTGGCTTACAGCATAATTTTACCGCTGTTTGCTTTTTCAACCATTCTCGCTTGGGCGGTTTACGGAGCAAAAGCAACGCAATATTTATTTAAAAAACACCAAAAAACAAGTAAAATCGTATACGATATCGTATACCTTGCAACTATCGTAATACTTGCTCTTTTAACCTATTTCGTGGGCGAAAATTTAAGCGCCGATTTCGTATGGCTTATTTCCGATATGACTAACGCCCTTATGGCGATACCAAACCTTATCGCGTTAATCGTGTTAAGCGGAAAAGTCGTAAAAATCACGAAAAATTATTTTGCGCGAAAAAAAGGCGAAAACCTCTCGCCCATGCTTTCCGCTTACGAAGAACCCGCAACAAAAACGCTCGAAACAAAAAATCAAACCGACGACGCAGAAAATCGTCCTTAATCTTAATTTGCGAATTTTAGCCCGCTTGCCTATTTCGGCAAGCGGGCTTTTTCCCTTA
>CAZRMT010000089.1:0-1902 GCA_964601265.1 uncultured Christensenella sp. | reverse complement strand
CTTGCATAAAAATATTGCCACGGTTTCCGTGGCAATAAAAGTATTATTATTCTAAAAATGCAATTTACTCCGCCTATATGTCCGAAAACAAGCTTTTATAGCTCGACTTTCGGCAATTTGCTAGTAGAGAGTTTAATTTCTTCGTCAGTAGGCACGTAGTCGGTCATAGTGTTGTTATTGTGCTGTTCATAGGCTTTCATATCGAAATAACCCGTTCCCGTTAAACCGAAAACTATCGTTTTTTCTTCGCCCGTTTCCTTGCACTTTAACGCCTCGTCTATGGCGACTTTTATTGCGTGCGAACTTTCGGGTGCGGGAAGAATACCTTCAACTTTGGCAAACTCAACCGCCGCCTCGAACACTTCCGTTTGTTTTACCGATACCGCTTCCATGTACCCGTCGTGGTAAAGTTGCGATAAAACGGGGTTCATTCCGTGGTAACGAAGTCCGCCCGAATGACTTGCCGAAGGGATATACCCCGAGCCAAGCGTGTACATTTTGGCAAGCGGACAAACACGCCCCGTGTCGCAGTAGTCGTACGCAAACACACCCCTAGTCAAGCTCGGACAAGAAGCAGGCTCGACCGCTATTATACGGTAAGACTTTTCTCCCCTTAACATTTCGCCGAAGAAGGGCGAGGTAAGTCCTATCAAGTTAGAACCACCGCCCGCGCAACCTATGATTATATCGGGTTTTACGCCGTATTTGTCGAGTGCGGTTTTGGTTTCAAGCCCGATAACCGACTGATGAAGTCCTACTTGGTTTAAAACGCTACCTAACACGTAGCGATACCCGTCGCTATTTAGTGCGGTTTCTACCGCTTCCGAAATGGCGCAACCTAAACTTCCCGTAGCTCCGGGGTGTTCGCTTAAAATCTTTCTGCCGATTCCCGTCGTTTCCGAAGGCGAAGGCGTAACGTTGGCTCCGTACGTTCTCATAACCTCACGCCTGAACGGTTTTTGCTCGTAAGAACACTTAACCATAAACACCTTGCAGTCAAGTCCCAAATATGCGCACGCCATAGAAAGCGCCGTTCCCCATTGCCCCGCTCCCGTTTCGGTGGTAACGCCTTTAAGACCTTGCTTTTTGGCGTAATACGCTTGAGCTATGGCAGAATTCAATTTATGACTTCCGCTAGTGTTGTTTCCCTCGAATTTATAATAAATTTTAGCGGGCGTGCCTAATTTTTTTTCTAGGCAATAAGCTCTGACCAAAGGCGACGGACGATACATTTTGTAAAAAGAACGTATCTCCTCGGGAATTTCGATATACGCGTCGGTTTCGTTTAATTCTTGCTCAACGAGTTCGTCGCAGAAAACTTTGCCCAAATCTTCCTTGGTGGCGATTTTCCCCGTAGCCTCGTTGTATAACGGCGCAGGCTTGTTTTTCATATCCGCGCGAAGATTATACCATTGTTTAGGCATTTCGCTTTCTTCTAAATATATTTTATAAGGTATTTGTTTTTCCATAATAATTCTCCTTTTTATTTTCGTTAAGTTTTTTAGTTTTTAGGCAATACTTTTATAAAAAATTATTCCCCCTCGCCATCGTTTAGTCAACAACATAAAACCCTCCTAAAAAACAAAAAATCCCAAGACTTATCGCTAAGCCTCGGGACGAATAAAATCCGCTGTACCACCCAAGTTGACGTTTTCACGCCCTATTTTACGCAACTAACATCACGCCCACGACTTTACGGTTTCGGCTCCGACGATTGCTACTTGCCTTTCGGCTTTCGTTCGCCCTCATAAGTCCATTCGTTTTATTTCGCTTTGCCGTTCTTTCACCGCCGACGGCTCTCTGTATCGCCAAAATTAAAACTACTACTCTTAATCACTGGTTTAAATTTACTTGTTAAGTTTATAATAACACCAACCGCCTTTTTTGTCAACGGTTTTTTAA
>CAZRMT010000088.1:0-2073 GCA_964601265.1 uncultured Christensenella sp. | reverse complement strand
AATTCAAACCCGAAAACGACTTTACAACGTCTTATACGGTTAAATTCTTTATACAGTCTACCGTAGACAACTTAACGGTATATAAAGGAGCGGTTATAAGCGACGCAAGAAGCTGTAAACAAGTAGCTCAAAACCTAATCTCGGCGGGAAAATATACTTCCGAACAGTTAGGATACTATATCGTTTAATCTGATTAAAACTTAAAATTTTGCGAACTCGTTTTTGGGTTCGCAATTTTTTGGTGTAATAGTATCTGGGCGACTTTGATGTAAGATAAAGTTGCAATAGGTTTCATTATGCAATCTATTAAAACTATTCTCTATGAAAAGTTTTTTTTGAGATAAAAATATCCTTTTGTGCTTTATAGTGTAAAATTCGGCGAAAATTCGCTTTTTATAGTTAAAGTTTAATTTCTAGTATTATAAGAAATTGAGATTAATTGTTGATTTTTTTCTAAATGATATATTTAGTTTAGTGAATTGCTTTTAGATTTGTTTGACAATAGAAAAATAAAAGGTTATAGTAGGTTTAAATAAAGGAAATTCGTTGAATCGATTATTGAATGTGGTCGATAAAAAGATAGGTCATTTATATTTGACGGAAATAAAATTCTCAAAAGAAGTGTAAAAATAAACTTATTTGGAGAATTTCCTCTTGTGATGCTCGGCATTCGGTATTGTTCCGACGTCCCCCGGTTTTCGTACAGTTCGAATCAATCCGTATTTGGGCGATTTGTATTGGGTAGAGAGCACGTGCCCTACTCCTTACGGAAACATTGTGCTTGAATATAAAAAAACAGACGGGAAAAACCTGTATAAAAAAATTGATTTTGCCGAAAGAAATAAAGCGTGAAACATGAAACGACAAGGAGAAGTTGAGACGTTTTCGTTTTGGATTTTGTTTTATGCGGAGTTTATGATAAAAGGAGTGAGATAATGAAAAGGATTTATATACTGGGAAGCTTGAACACCGATCTCGTAATATCGTCAAAAATTCCCGAAAAAGGGGAAACGGTACGAGGGAAGAACTTTTTTATGAATTGTGGCGGAAAGGGTGCAAATCAAGCGGCAGCCGCGGCACGACAGGGTGGCGAAGTGTTTATGGCGGGTTGTGTCGGGAAAGATCCGTTCGGTAAAAACATGAAGGAAAATTTGAAGAGTTTCGGCGTAGACGTGACAGGGATTCGCGAAACGGACGAGGTGTCTTCCGGCGTCGCGATGATTGTGCTTTCGGATGGAGATAATCGTATCATTTTAGAGGGTGGCGCGAATTTGCGATTGGAAAAATCGGACGTAAATTTGCTGTTAAAAGATGCTGACGCGGGTGATATTTTTTTAACGCAGTTGGAAAATAACATTGAAATTACGGGTTATGCTTTAAAAAAGGCGAAGGAGAAAGGGCTTTTTACAGTGTTGAACCCTGCGCCGTACAGTGATGAGATTGTGCCTTATTTTGAGTATTGCGACATGATTACGCCGAACGAAACGGAACTTGCATTGATGTGCGGTGTAGACGGAGAAGTAAGCGAACTGACGAAAAAACTTTCGATTCCGGAAATACTTGTAACGTTGGGAAGCAAGGGGTATTACTATCGTTGCGGAGAAAAAGAGATTTACGGAGCATGTCCTAAAGTAAAGGCGGTGGATACGACGGCGGCAGGCGATACGTTTTGCGGCGCGTTGTGTTTAGCGATATCCGAGGGAAAGTCGAGAGAAGAATCATTCCGATTCGCTTCGCATGCAGCGACGCTGGCAGTCAAGAAAAAAGGCGCGATGCAGTCTATTCCGACGCGAGCAGAGGTTGAAGAATCTTTGTGTTTGTAACGATTAAAAAAAATGGATTTCTAAAAAATTTCAAACAAAAACAATTAAGTTTTTCTATAACGGAAAAGTAGAATTAAATAGAATGATTGACCGTCATAGAGGCGTAAGCCTAAATATGGTTGAAGTCGGTGATAGAGAATATCAGCGACTTTTTTGTGTAAATAAATATCCGCCAGTCTAGCTGGTGGATATTTATTGTGTAAACAAAACCCCCAGATAGTCTGGGGGTTCAGTAAAGGTTTACCGTTGA
>CAZRMT010000087.1:0-2256 GCA_964601265.1 uncultured Christensenella sp. | reverse complement strand
CTATCGTGGATTTTTCGTATCCGATGGATAGAAAGAGTTTGGCGGCAGCGTGTAGCAATTTGCTTTTCACGCTTTCGTTCATATTGTCAGCCATTTTTCGCACTCCTTTTGTGTAATGATAATCAGCACGCCGTGTGTCACAACACAATTCGCAGTATAAGTATATCAGATTGATATGTAAATGTCAAGATGTTTGCACCAAATAAATTCAAAACTTTTTATTATATTTTGGCAACAAAAAAGACATCAATTGTGTTATGCAACCGAACTTCTCAATAAAAAATAAAGCCGATGAATTGTGTAAAAAAACACTTTTCATCGGTTTTAATTATGTTTTATATATGGATTAGTCTTTTATCTCCCAATGACCGGTTTTACTTGCCCCAATATATTCTAACAAACCCTGCCTTTTAAGTTTTTTAATATGATATCTAACGCCGTCTTCCGTAATAGAAAGCTTTAATGCGATTGCTTTTGCACTTATAGACGGATTATCCCTTATAATGCACAAAATTTTATTTTCTGCATCGGAAATTGTTTTGGCGGTAGTTTTGGCGGTAGTTTTGGCGGTAGTTTTGGCGGTAGCACTCATAACCTCTGTGTCAAACGGAAGAATAACCGTAATGAAATTATCCGTGATTTTGAAAACGCTTCTTCCGTATATTTCGGTTATTTTATTGATACCGAAGCCCGATTGTTCGACATATTCCAAATCGCGAAGAATACGCATAAGCTCGGGACATCTCGGTTTACTGCAACCGTCATAAAATTCTTCTAACGATAAACCTTCGGGTAATCCTCCCGTGGAAACAATCTCTATTCTATCGCTAAACACATATACGGCAGGCGAAACTTTACTGCTCCAATCGTTATGAGCGATAGCATTCAAAAAAGCCTCTCTTAAACAGCGTGCGTCAAGCAATCTCTTGTCTTTTCTTGTCGCGCTACCGTCCAAAACGCTTTTCGTAACGTTGATAACATCGAGGCGAGCAATTACTTTATCTATTGCCATCAATATGCTGTTATAGCCGTATTCGCTTTTTTCGATAAGCTCGCTTTTGGTCACACCCGCAAAACGGACGACTTTTATGGAAATATCGTTTTCGTCTGCCAATAATCCTGCTAAAATATTATACTTGTCGCTACGAGTCGTCAAGCCGTAATTTTTATCGAAAGTTTTTTCGTTGATATGAAATCCTTTTGCCAAATAATAGTTTTTTAGCATAGAGAAAGAAAGATTTTGATTGTAATTCTCTATATCTACAATACTTTCTTTTTCTATTTTCAGCGATTTGATATATGCGTTAGATATTTCATCTTCCGTCATACTGCGGCAAGTAGTTCCGATACGAACAAAACAACCGTCTGCGCTACGGCCGTATTTTTTTATATAGTAGAGCGAATTTCCTTTTGCGACCTTGATTTCGATTATGTTTTTGCCGCCTAAAAATTTCGTGCCGAGTTCAACAAAGCTTTGCGGATTCGGTAAAATCTGCGTAGTAATAATATCCGCGATTTTCTTTTGCGTTTCATCGAGATTATTTACACCAACGACTGTTCCGTCATCTTCTACGCCGATATAAATTACGCCGTCAAAACTATTGAGAAAAGCAACGATCTCTTTTGGCAATGTATCGTTCAATATTCGTTTTAATTCAACCTTTTCGGTTTCTTGAAATACCATAAGAAGCACCTACTTTATTTAGGATATTTTTCTCGTATCCATAGCTAAATTACTGTTTTCTAACTAAGACAACCCTTAAAACGCGATTTTCACAATACATTTTTTCGTTTTTTTACAAATACGATTTGTGCTTACAAAACTCAAACATTCCGAGAACTATTTCGTAACCGACTTATAGGCGATTTTTGTATGTTTTTATTTTTAATTTAATACCGACTTAAACAAATCGTTCATAAGATTATCGCGGTGGATATAGTAAACGCAATCCATCGTCTTATTAATAGGCGCTTTTTCGTAAAATCCGTCGTAATCGGGCAAAAACACGGGCGACTTTTTAGAAAGCATAAACCTTTCTTCGTCGTTCAGTAGGTACGCAACGGCGGTAACATCCCAAATAACGCGAGTCCAATTTCTTCCCGCCGCATAAGATTCGGCTTCCTCGATAGCGTTTACGGCAAGGTAATTCGCCAAAGGGTTTTTCCCGACCAAAAAATATTCGAGTTCTTGTTTGGAAACGGTAAATTGACTTACCACTCCGTTACAAGGAAGTTGAACGAAATCGTTTATTTTAC
>CAZRMT010000086.1:0-2325 GCA_964601265.1 uncultured Christensenella sp. | reverse complement strand
AAAAATTACAAAATATATAATTCCCACTCCGCCATTTTTACAAAAATGAGGACAAAAAACCTATATAGTCGGCGTGGTTTTATTATGAACCGTAGTATGTAAAACGAAAGGATTGCCACGCTTGTTTTACAAGCTCGCAATGACGGGAAAAAGCCAATTTTTTTCACTCTATTCCTTTATTGTTTAGCAACGCTCTACTCCTTAAAAGTTACCCCTTACGTAAAAGCGTAAGGGGTGATTAACCGAATAAAATCGTAGCTAGCGTTACTTTCCTATGGTAGGATTGTTTACGTCGGCAAAGCTGTATTCGAATTGATTTTGAATATTATAACAACCGTTGTTTGCGGGCGAATAATAGTAGGCGCGAATGGTTTTCGTACTTTCGTTTACACGCATAATAAGCATCATATCTTCTCCGACTCCGTTGTCGTGAAGCGCCGTTTGTCCGTCAACAAGCATAGAAATTATTTTGTTTCCGTTTACGCCTAAATCGGTACGGCTGACGATATTGTCGTGAGGAACGTGACCGCTGGTTGCCATAAACACGTTGGGATAACGGGATACGAGCCCGTCGAAAATTTCTTGCCCCGAACAAGCTCCGCCGTACGCTTTTAAGCCGAATTTAGTCGCGTCCTCGCTGTGAGTTGCAAGCGTCATAAAATTACCGTCTTGCCCCATATAAGCGTGGGTATTGATGATTACGCGGTGATTGGGATATTTTTCGCAAATTCTTCCCGCCCAACGAATTACCGAGGGACGAGGTCCTAATTCGAGATTGATAACGCAATACTTTATCCCTGCGACTTCGTGCAAGTAATAGGAATTAGCCATAGTACCCTCTTCGTAAACCCCGCCGAAACCTATAAGGCCTTGGTGTTTGGAATAGGGGAACCACTTATTGAAATAGGTAGAAGAACGAGTTGCGGAATTGTCGTCGTAGTCGTGATTTCCTTGTACGAAACTATAAGAAACTTTATTATCCAACACCGACATTGCCTCTGCCGTTTTTTGATAGAAAGATTCCGTTCCTCCTACGTCTGCAAGGTCGCCCGTTTGCCACACGAACGCAATTTTTTCTTTATCCTTGTTGTTTACTATCCAATTCATCATATTTTGGAAAGTATCGTAATGATAACGGGAACAAGTTTGAACGTCGGGAATACATATAAAGGAATAATCGTATTCGAAATCGCCGTAGTCCGCGCCGACGTATTTATCGTAAGTCCAAAGGCTTGCGTCGTTAGATAAAGGCGAAGTGTCTTTTACCGTTCGACTATTCCAAGTTTCCCCGAAATACCAATTCCCCATAAGCGTCCCGTTGTTGTCGTCGCTTATATTCGTTTGTCGCATATCCGAAGAAATACGCGTTTGGTCGATAGCCGTACTGTAAACGGTTACTTGGCGTATATATCCCTCAAACGGCTCTTTTGAGTTTAAAAAGGTTTCGTAACCCGTGCCGATACACATAGACATTCTGGCGTTAGAAGCGTCGTCTTGGTTTGAAATTATACTGTCTTTTAACGTTGCGTCCACGTAAAGCGAAAACTTGTGCTCTTGCGCGTTTCTGATAACCGCAACGTGGTGCCATTGTCCGTCGTTTATGTAGGCGTTTTTAAAGGTGTAAACGAAATTGCCGTTGTCCCAATTAAGTTTAATTCTACCGATTGCGTCTACCAGCCACGAAACGGTACCGCTGAAATTTACCGTGCTATAAGTAAGGTTGCCCATTATGGTTCCGCCAAGCGAACTCGAAGGAACTTTAATCCACGCCTCGAAAGAGTCGGGCGACTCGTCAAAGGGCTTTTCTAAATGATAACAGTAATTGTCCATAACGCTGTAACTCGTCCTGTTCGAAGAATACGTCACGCCGTCGTTTACAACCGTAACGGCGTTTATCTTTTGAGATTTTTTCGCTATAGTCGGAATAGTTACCGCACTTAGCAAAGTAACCATTAAAGCAATAGTAAAAGAAATTATTTTTTTCATATATTATTCCTCCGTTACCCATTCGTCTTTTGCGTAAACGAGCGTATTTACAAAAACGTATTCGTTAGTATTGTAAACGCCTATATTTACACAGTCGCTTTCTACGCTATTCTCGCTATTTAAAGCGGTTGCCGAAACCCCGTTTAAAGGAGTAAGCGATATATCCGATATTACGATAGGACTTGTTACCGTTTGCCATACGGTATATCCCGTTTTGTATCCCGGAATAAGCGATTTGTCTCCCGCCAAAAGGTATTTGTCCATATGCGTTTTAGAAGTATCGTTGGCGGTACAAACCGTGCCGTATAACGTTTCCGAACCGATATCCGCCTCCGTTAA
>CAZRMT010000085.1:0-2428 GCA_964601265.1 uncultured Christensenella sp. | reverse complement strand
TCGATACTGTCGTATCGGTTAAGGACAGAGACGCTATATAAACTGTCATTCAGAGCAAACGCAGTTTGCGTGGGAATCTCATCCGCATTATGCAAGGCTAATGCCTTGCAAGTGAAGAGTGAAAAGTGAAAAATGAAGAGTTGAGGAAGGAGCTTCGCAAGTGAAGAAAGAAGAAAGAAGAGTGAAGAGTTGAGGACATAAAACTTATATAGCCATTGACGAGTTATTATGAGCCGTAGCAAACATAATGAAAGGATTGCCACGCTTGCTATCGAAAGCTCGCAATGACGTTAAGAGAATAAGGATATACAATTGACTTTTAAAAAAATAGTGGTATAATATAAAAAGAGTTAGCTGTACGGTTGCGGGGAAACGAAAGTTTCAATGAGGAAAGTCCGAGCTTCATAAAGCAGGGTGACGGATAACGTCCGCTAGCGGTAACGCTCAGGAAAGTGCAACAGAAAATAACCGCTTTTTTTAAAAGTAAGGGTGAAAAGGCGAGGTAAAAGCTCACCGGTCTTACGGTAACGCAAGGCGCTGTGTAAACCCCACCCGAAGCAAGATAGGAACAGTCGACACGGGGTAGCTTGTCCCGACTTGTTCGCAAAACATCGCTTGAGTTCGTCGGTAACGACGAATCTAGATAAATAACCGTATTAAATGACAGAACTCGGCTTATAGGCTAGCTCTCGGCAAAAAGGGGTTTTCCCCTTTTTACCGATTATTTTTTTAAAAATTCGCAAGTCGCGTTAAGGTGGACGACTAAAAGGTTATTATGGGAGAACAGTTTAAAAAACCGACCGACAACGAAAAAAGGAAGTTATTGCTTCATTCTTGTTGCGCTCCGTGTTCTACGGCGTGCATAGAGGCGTTGTTGCCTTTTTTTGAAATAACTATTTTTTATTACAACCCGAACATCACCGAAAAGGAAGAATACGAAAAAAGAAAAAACGAGCAAATTCGCTTTATAAAAGAGTTTTGCAACGGCGTAGATTTTATAGAGGGCGAATATAATCCGCAGGAATTTTTTGCCGTGGCGGAAAGTTTGGCGGAAGAAAAAGAGGGCGGAAAACGTTGCGAAGAATGTATAAAATTACGATTAAACAAGACTTTTTGTGTTGCTAAAACTTTGCAGTTCGATTATTTTTGTTCAACGCTTTCGGTAAGTCCGCATAAAAATGCGCAATTTATCAATAAAACGGGGCTTGAAATCAGTAAGGACGCAAGCGTAAAATATTTAGAAACCGATTTTAAGAAAAACGGCGGATTTTTGCGTTCTTGCACGCTTTCGAAAGAATACGGACTATACAGACAAGATTTTTGCGGATGCGTTTATTCGCAACGAAGAGAGGAAAAATGAAAATAAGAAGTAAGATTTTGTTGTCCGTTCTTTTAGCGTTTATATGTGTCTTTTCATACGGGTGCGAAACAACTAATAAATCGTTTTACAACGTGTACGTAACGTTTGAAAAAAACGCGCAAGGGTTGTTTGATTGGAAAATAACCAAAGCTAACGGTTTGCCGTGCTTAAATGTGAAAAAGGGCGACGAACTTGTACTGACTATTACGAGAAATAACGTTGAAAGCGATAAAACGTTTTACGTTTCTTCCGTAACGGTGGACGGAGAAAATTTTGGCGTAACGAACGACGAACAAGGCGTTTATTCGCTTGAATTTATTATGAAAAACGATGCGTTGAAAATTTTAGCCAACGTAGGCGTAAACGAGATAAATTTTGCCGATAGCGAAGTTGAAAATTTGTTTAACGTATATTTTACCGACGAAAACGGCGAAATCGTTGACCATATAGGCAAGGGTGAAAAACGCTTTTTTAATATCGAGCGTAACGAAAATTATCAGTTTTACGATAAAGATTATTATATCGGTTGCGTTGATATAAACGGCGTGGAAACGTATAGCGACGATGACGATGTGGAACGGTTTAAAAAAGAGGTTTGTTTAAACGAGGACGATTTTAAGTTTAACGTAATCGGTCAGTACGTGTACTACGAATTTAGTCACCCGAGCGTTGCGAAAAATTTCGACGTAATTTTAAGAAATAATGCAGGAAAGAGAATAGGAAGTTTTAAGCAAGGCGACGTGTTAAGCGTTTCCGTAAAGAAAAACACCTCGGACATAAGGCATTTTGTGTATAAAATAATAGTTGGCGACGAACAGCTATATTATTCCGACGGGTTTGGCGGAGAAGCGGTATATTTTGAAGCGAAAAGCAAGCTTTTCGAGCTAAAACAAGACGAATTGACGATTAAAATTGTTTTAGGATTAGACGAACTCGTTTCAAGGGACGATTGATTAAAAAAATAAATGCGGTAAGCGACTAAGCTTACCGCATTTTGTGTTATAAAGTAAAATTATAGTTTTGAAATAACTCTTCCTAAATTTATATTAAGGAATGATTTTTGTATAA
>CAZRMT010000084.1:0-2492 GCA_964601265.1 uncultured Christensenella sp. | reverse complement strand
AAAAGGAGCGTTTATGCAAAAATTTAAAACGGTAGTCGATTCCAAGCATAAACTTTTAGATTTAAAACTTAAAGAAACTTTCCGTTACAGAGATTTAATCTTTTTATTTGTAAAGCGTGATTTTGTCGCGCAGTATAAGCAAACGATTTTAGGCTATTTATGGGCGGTAATTCAACCGCTTTTTACAACGGTTATTTTCACCGTGGTATTCGGTACGCTTGCGGGACTTACCACTGCGGACGTAGGAAAAGCAGAAGGACTTAAACTACCCGAGCTATTGTTTTATATGTCGGGCACCATTTGTTGGGGGCTGTTTGCTTCGTCCTTGTCGGTAAATTCCAGCGTGTTTGCCTCCAATGCAGGCATTATGGGCAAGGTGTACTATCCGAGACTTGTTTCGCCCATTGCTTCCACTTTGTCGCAATTCGTGTCCTTTTTAATTAAGTTTGCAATGTTTTTCCTTATTTGGATAGGTTGCTTTATTTGGGGAAATTACGATATGAGACTTTCCCCGATGTTACTTATGGCTCCGCTTTGTATGTTACAGCTTATGCTTTTAGGAATGGGCGTGGGCTTAACCATTACTTCGCTTACGACTAAGTACAGGGATTTAAACTATTTAGTCGGGTTCGGGTTATCGCTTTTGCAGTATTTAACGCCCGTAGCGTACGGCTTGCAACTAGTAAAAAACGCTAAACCGTGGGTGTTTAATTTGTATTTATGTAATCCCGTAACGCCGATAATCACTACTTTCCGTTACGCCTTTTTCGGCGTGGGATATTTTAATATCGGCTTTTATGTGTTAAGTTGGCTCGTAACGGCGGTATTACTTTTTGTCGGATTATTATTGTTTTCCAAAACCGAAAGAACGTTTATGGACACTATTTAAGGGGATACGATGGAAGAAGAAATAATGATAAAAATCGAAAACGTCGAAAAGGAATATCGCCTCGGTGAAATAGGCGGTACGACTTTAAGGGAAGAATTACAACGTTTTTGGGCTAAAATAAGAAAAAAAGAGGACCCCACTCGTAAAATCGGGGCAAAAAATTACAACAAAGGGGACAAGTTTAAGGCGCTAGACGGCGTTTCGTTTGAGGTAAAAAAGGGCGAAGCGATAGGGCTAATCGGGCATAACGGCGCAGGAAAATCTACGCTACTTAAACTTATCACGAGGGTTACCGCCCCGACAGGCGGTAAAATATATTTAAACGGCAGAGTGGCTTCTATGTTAGAAGTCGGCACGGGCTTCCACGGCGAACTTACGGGCAGAGAAAATATTTATATGAACGGCGCCATTTTGGGTATGACCAAAAAGGAAATAGACGAAAAAATAGAGAGCATAATAGATTTTTCGGAAGTCAGAGAGTTTATAGACACGCCCGTAAAGAGGTATTCTTCGGGAATGTTCGTTAAGCTTGCGTTTGCGGTTGCCTCGCATTTAAACGCGGAAATTATGCTTATGGACGAAGTTTTAGCAGTCGGCGATATGACATTTCAGCAAAAGTGCATAAACAAAATGAAAGAAGTGGTAAATTCGGGTAAAACCATAATTTACGTCAGTCACAATATGGGAACCATTCGTCAGCTATGCGACAGAGTAGTAGTGTTAAACAAGGGCAAAGTCGAGTTCGAGGGCGACGTAGAAGATGGTATAGACGTTTATTACGGTAAGAAAAACGAACACGAACAAGTGGTAGACTTATCTAAATATCCACGCGACCCAAGTATTGTAAATAAATCGTTTTTTAAAATGACGAAATATCGTTCGCTCGATAACAACGGTTGCGTTTATACCGTGGGCGACAAATTAAACGGAGAAATAACGGTAAAAAGCGAAAAAGATTATTCAAACGTAAGGCTAAGGATAATTTTAAAAACAGACAAAGAAGAACCGATAACAATGTCGTTAAGCGAAGACGTTTTCGATATATCGGCAGGGCAAGAAAAAACGTTTAAGGTGGACTTCGATATATCCAACGTGGTGAACGGTGAATATATGTTGCGTTTAGTCTTTTTTATGACTATTGACACAAGAGATTGCGTGCTTGATGCTTTGAATGACATTTTTTCATTTAAAATAACGGCGAATAAAGATTTTGGTGAAAAAATGGAATGGAAAGCCATTTATTGGGGTAGATTTTACGGTAATAGTTTGAAAATCGAAGAAAAATAATTTTTCAATGCGGGTGAGAAATGGGTTTTTTAAGTGCAATAAAAAAGATTACGCCTTTAAAGGTAAAAAAATATTTCCATAATAAAAAAATTCAAAGAAAATATTTTAAGGAAACGCACGAAAAAGGCAAAAAAACGATAGCCTTACTTATGTTGCCCTCGCATAATAATTGCGGGGATTTGGCGATAGTAAAGGCAGAAAAAGAGTTTTTTAAAAAATATTTTCCCGAATTTCACCTTATCGAGATTTTTTCCGTCGAGTTGGAACAAGATTTTTACAACAGAATAAAGGCTTTTAAGGCGTCCGATATAATCGT
>CAZRMT010000083.1:0-2616 GCA_964601265.1 uncultured Christensenella sp. | reverse complement strand
AATGTTTGCGAATTCGACTACTTAGAACAAATTCAAGAAGCCGAAAATATTTTACAGAATAAATAATCGTTAACTATAATTAACTCCGCTAGCTAAAAGACTAGCGGAGTTCTTTTATATATGCGGAGTTTTTACATACATAAATTGCCTTTCATTTCTTTTAATGCGCTTTTTTCTAGTCTGGACACTTGCGCTTGCGATAAACCTATCTCGCAAGAAACTTCCGTTTGCGTTTTCCCTTCGTAATAACGCATATAAATAATATTACGCTCCCTTTCGTCAAGTTTTTCAAAGGCTTGCTCCAAAGCAAGTCGCTCCGTCCACGCCTCGTCGTTGTTTTTCTCGTCCTCTATTTTATCCATTAGCTCCAATTCGTCGCCGTCTTTATTGTAAACGGGTTCGAATAGCGAAACGGTGTCCGCAATGGCGTCTAAAGCGTACACGACTTCACTTTCGCAAACGTTCATTCGTTTTGCTATTTCTTCATAAGAAGCAACTTTGTCTTCCGCCTCTATTTCAGCTCTGGTTTTTAAAACGTTATACGCAGTATCTCTAACGCTACGTGGGATTCTTAAAGAATTATATCCCCTGATAAGCCTTTTTACCTCGCCCATAATCATAGGCACGGCGTAAGTCGAAAACATAACCCCTAAATTTAAATCGAAATTATCTATCGCCTTTATAAGCCCTATGCACCCCGCTTGAAATAAATCGTCGGGGTTTTCTTTTGCCGAAGGAAAACGCTTTATTATAGAAAGCACTAAACGCATATTCCCCATAATAAAACGCTCTCTTGCTTTTTCATCGCCTGTGCGTGCGTTTTTAAGAAGTTCTATAGACTCTTTCGCCGAAAAAGACGGCAACGTTGCCGTATCTATCCCGCAAATAACGACCTTATTTAACATAAATCACCTCTTTTTTTATGTAAATAAAGTCGTCGAATTTTATGAATATTTAATTATTTCTTTTTTCAGTTTTTTTACTATTCTTTTTTCTAAACGCGAAATGTACGACTGCGAAATTCCCAAATAGTCCGCAACCTCTTTTTGCGTCATTTCCTCTTTTCCGCTCAAACCGAATCTAAGCGACATAATAGTGGACTCTCGCTCGGATAAACTGTTTAACGCGTTTTTTAAAAGGTCTTTTTCACCGCTTTCTTCAACCTCGTCAAACACGCTAGTTGCGTCGCTCCCTAATATATCGGAAAGCAACAATTCGTTACCCTCTCCGTCTACGTTTAAAGGTTCGTCTAGCGAAATATCCGCCCGTGTTTTACTAACCTTTCTTAAATACATAAGTATTTCGTTTTCTATACATCTAGACGCATACGTTGCAAGTTTTATTTTTTTATCGCCGTCAAAAGTGCCTACAGCCTTTATTAAGCCTATCGTTCCGACGGAAATTAAGTCGTCAAGTTCAACGCCCGTATTTTCAAACTTTTTGGCTATGTATACAACTAACCTTAAATTATGCTCGATTAGCTCCTTTTTTACCTGTTCGTCGCCCTTACAAAGTCGGTCTATACGTTCTTTTTCTTGTATTTCGTCAAAAGGTTCTGGCAAAGCGTCTTGTCCGCAAATATAGTGTATTTCGTTTCGCTCTTTAAAAAGAGATAAAATCTTTACAAGTAGTTTAAGCATTTTTACTCCTTTTATACACCCGCTATGGCAGGGTGTAAAATTATGTCGTATTCTTCTTTATATTCGGCTAAGCCCACGCCTAAAAAAACGTAATCGTAAACGAATTTTTCTTCGCCGTATATTATTATTTCGTCCACGGAATAAATTTTCATTTCGCCTTGCCCCGCCACGGTTGAAAAACCGATTCTACCGTAAGGCGCACCCACTGCCGAATATATTTCCGTTTTATAAAAATTTTTTTCGCCTATGACTATAACGGGAAATCCCGTTTTTTTATCGAAAAGCCTATTACCGCTGTCAATAAAACCCGTCAAACAAAAAGTTTTCCCGTTTATTTTAAGCTCGCACTTTCTTATAAAAGGAAATATGTTTCTCTTTTTATATAGAGTTTTACCGAGTTTTAACGTAAGCCTCGTAACAACCGCTACCGTCAGTAAAATTATCGATAAAGGCAATTCCGCTTCGTAAGAAATACTCCCGTTTATAACGTACGACATATCAAGCGCATACAAAACGGCGATAGTCGCCCCGCCTGACGCGAACGTTAACGCCAAAAAAATCCCGAGCGTTAAAAAATACCCTCTAAAACTTTTATATTCTCCGCAAAGAAAAATCATAACAACCGCTAGCAAAATTTTTAAAAAAATTTTTACCCACTCCGAAATAGGACATAACGGCAAGGTTACGGCTGTTACCGTTCCGAGTATTGCGGTTAAAAAAATTCTGGTCTTTTTTACTTTTTGTTTGACAAGAAAAAAAGTTGACCGCAAAAGCATATAATCGACTATTAAATTGTCGCAAACGGCATATTCTATGTAAACAGGCATGGTTTGATTTTACACCATGGCTTTTAACGTATTTATAATTAAATTGTAAAAATTACAATTATCCTGTCGAATATTTTTATTAAACCCAACTTTACATAAATAAATATCCACCAGCCTAGCTGGTGGTTTTTCATTTTCGGGCAATTAGC
>CAZRMT010000082.1:0-2688 GCA_964601265.1 uncultured Christensenella sp. | reverse complement strand
CGATTACCGTAACCTTTTTTAAAGAAGCGGGAACGTAAGAGGAGTTCTTACTATCACTAGACGCTCCAAATATATAACCGAAATGAGTATTATAAGTTCCGTTTAACGTTTTGCCTACAAAAGGAATAGTAATTTCTTCAATGGAAGAACAATCTTTTAACAGGTTTTCGGGCAACGTGGTAACGCCGTTACCTATCGTAATTGAAGTTAAGGAAGTACAATTAGTTAAAACGGAATAATCTCCGATATTAGTAACGCTATTGCCTATAGTAATAGAGGCGAGTGTACAACCGTGAAATGCGTAATTAGCAATAGAGGATACGTTTGTCGGGGTGGTAAAGTCGGTTAAAGGTTTACCTATTGCGTATCGTATTAAAGTCGTTCCGTCTTTATCGCATAAGTTTCCGTCTATGGACGAATAATTTTCGTTGTCGTCGGAAACGGAGAAACTAAGCAAATTTTCGCAATATAAAAACGCTTTGTTTGAAATATTCGTTACCGAGGCGGGAATAGAAATGTTTTTCCCTTGATAATAATTAAAGGAATAATCCCCGAATTCGGTAATAGTTGCATTTTCCCAAGCTATTACGGAAGAGCAATTTTTAAACGCATAATTATTTATTTTTGTAAAACTACTGCCAAACGTTACGGTGATTAAATCGGATAAACCGCTAAGCGCTCCGTATTTTAATTCGTTTCCGTTAAGTATAATAGTTTTTAAAGTTTTAGGAATCCAAAACTCTACGCTACCGCTGTTGCTATAATTTTGAGTAATTTTATAGGTATGGAAATCGGGTTGTTCGTCTTCAGACTTGGTCGAATCGTATTCAACGTTGCTACCGCTGAAAATTGCCCCGAAAAGATTTTTTCCGCCATAAGTGTCGCTCAAAGTTTTTTCGGTTCCTATAAACGGTAAGGTAATTTTTTCGATATATAGGCAACCTTTAAAGGTTTCTGCACCGATTTTCGTAAGCGAAGAGGGTAAAGTTATTTCTTTAAGAGCGGTACAATTTTTAAAGGCGAAACTTTCTATTTCTTCTAATTTATCGTTGAAGGATAAGTCTGCAAGAGCAGAACATTCCGCAAACGCTCCGCTTTTTACGGATTTTACGTTTGACGTGAAGACAAGAGCGGTTATTTTTTTACAACCGTAAAATGCGCTTTCGCCTATTTCTTCTAATTTATCGTTGAATGACAAATTCGTAAGAGAACAGTCAAAAAATGCGCTGTCTTTTATAACCGTTAATTTTTCGGGGAAAGTAAAGGTTTCAAGGCTTTTACAACCGTAAAATGCGCTTTCGCCTATTTCGGTTACGCCGTCGGGCAAAGTTACCGAAGAAAGAGAGGTACAGTTATAAAACAAACTGTCGTTTACTTTCGTTGCCGATTTTATTTTTATGTTTTGTATTTTGCTACAATTAGAAAAGGCGGACGAGTTAGGCTCGTAATCGGTTACGATTACCGTTTTTAAAGAACTCGGCACGTATTCCGCGCCGTAACCGCCGACAAGCGCGCTTTCGTCGAGAGGGCTAAACAAATAACAAAAAGTCTTGTTTTTATAACTTTCGTCGAGTGAAAACGTTGCTTTTTCTCCGACAAAGGGCAAGGTAATATCTTGTAATAAAGAGCAACCGAAAAATACGCCGTATTCTATCGTTTTAACGTTGTTTGTTATTACTAGCGATTTTAACGCCGTGCAACATGCAAAAGCATACTTGTTAATACTTTTTAAAGAGGTAGCGTTGTCGAAATTTACGTCTTTAATTTTAGGAGCGCTATTCGTTTTAGTGCTGGAATATAAAAAGTATGCGGGAATTTTAACAACGTTTTTGCCTATTGCGACGGTTGTGCCGTTTTGCGACTGACCGACATAAGAGAAAACGTTGTTGTTTTCTTCAAAGTCCGAACAACTGCTAGCGTCAAATTCTATACGGGTTATATTTACGCAACCGTTAAAAGCGTAATTGCCTATACTTTTAATATTTTTAGGTATGTTTACGGATTTTAATTGAGTTTGCTGACTAAAAGCGTAAGCGGCAATGCCCGTTACGGGTAAATCGTTATACGTTTGAGGTATGTATAAATCGGTGCCTGCATAATTACCTATACCCGTTACGCTGTACTCGGTTTCGGCGTTGTTTAAAGCATAAGTAAGTCCGTTAGCATAAAAGTTTTTTTTGCAAAGAGTACAAACGCCGTCGTCTATATTGTGCGGTAAAAGTCCGATTTCCGTTTCGTCTAAATGTTTTTTGCAAGTAAGACAATGGTGAGATTTTAGTCCCTTGGTCGTACAAGTGGCTTCTTTGTCAATCGTCCATTCGGTAGAGGGATTATGTCCGAGTTTATTTACGACGTCTTCCCCCCAATATTCGTCCCCGCAAGAGCAAACGTACTTGGTACCGCCTTGTTCTTCGCAAGAGGGTTCCACGTAAGAGGACGAATAGGAGTGGGTGTGTTTATTCGAACCGCCTCCGTCGTTACACGAGGAAATTAGTAACGTGCTTGCAAAGGCAAGAGTTACGCTTAAAAGTAAAAGAAAAAACTTTTTCATTTCTATTTCTCCTATAAAGAATTTCCTAATCATTATACAACAACGGGGGGGGTAGTCTATTGTTTTTGCACTAAAAATCAAAAATTTTTCTAAAAAAATTTTAGGCATAACAAAATTAAAACCGTTTTGCGAATTAA
>CAZRMT010000081.1:0-2827 GCA_964601265.1 uncultured Christensenella sp. | reverse complement strand
TTTGCTATAATTTTTTCAAGCCTACGCCTCTGCACTCCGTCCAAAACGGGCGAAAAAGCATTGTAAAAGGCGTCTAAATCGGCGTCGCTCAGCGTTCCTTTTTCACGGCAACTTTCCGCCTCTTTTAGTATCGCTTTAAGCATTTCCCCCTCGCTTGCCCCCTCGTAACGGGAACTCACTTCCTTTAATATCTCCATCGCCTTTAAGTCGGAAGACTTTCCCCCGTTACCGTTTTTTTCGATATAGTCGTTAAAACTTGCCATATTGCACCTCTTTACCATATCACTTTATGCCGACGTAAAATATATTGTTAAGGATTATTATTATGAACTTTTTACCTTTAATTATCGGATTGTTTCTTTTTTTAAACAAAAACGGCGATAGCAAAATAACTTCTTTACTAAAACAAATCGACTTAAAAGAAGTTGTTTCCCTTTTAAAAGAACTAGGCGTTGAAAACGAGCTACTGTCTTTTTTATCGGACGAAACGATAGACAGCCTTATAAAAGGCAACTTCGACCTGAAAACCTTTTTGCCGATAATAGTAAAAATATTAAGCAAACACAAAAGCCCACCCAAAAAAATATCCCCCTTGGACGATATTGCCACGGGGGAAATAAAAGCTAGTCTATTTAGTTACTTAAATAAATGAATTTACGTATAAAAGTGCGTCCATAGGTTGATTTTCGCCGTTTTTTGCCTCTATCACCCTATCGGATACGCTTGTCGAAACGCCTACTCCGTCGATACAAATTCCGCTTTTCCAACAAATTTTAGCCACCGTCAGCTTTACAACGTCGCCCGAATAAGAAAAATAAGTCGATTGCATAGTGCCTTTTCCGTAAGTGGAATAATTCCCTCTCGACGAATTTTTTTCGACCACCACTTTGACTTTGTCTGCCACGTCGTAGTCGATAAGCGCTCCGATAAACGCTTCCGAAGCGGACGCCGTGTTTTCGTTTGCCAAAATCACTATGCTTTCATAGTCGTAGTCTTGGCTTTTTACGGCGTAGCTATAAACCTCTTCGGTCTTGTTTTTATACACGTTTTTCTGTATTACGGGCTTGTCGCCGTTGTTGTCGCCGATAAAGTAGGATACAAGGTAACGCATTGCCTCCACGTACCCTCCGCCGTTGTCGCGTAGGTCTATGATAAGCTTTTTGTTATTTCCGTTTTTGTAAATTTCAAGCGCCTTTACAAACTGCCCCACGGACGAAGAAAGCTTATCTTTCCACCCGTCCGAATTGATGTCGCAACCCGTAAAAGTGCGGTAAATCAAATAGGAATAGCCCTCGGGGATAACCAAATCGGAACTTTCCTCAACCGTTTCTATATTTTTTTCCCCTTTAAAGGAATACTCCTTTTCTCCGTCGTAAAACCTTACGAAAGTTTCAATATACTCCTCGGTTTTTATAACGAAATCTTTTTCTTCGTCGCCGTAGCGTACTTTCAAAAGGTTTTCGCCCTCTTTTTTGTTGTCGTTAAAGTCGTCCGAGTTCGTAACGCTAACGCCGTTTAACTTGACGATTTTTCCGCCCACTTTAAGTCCCGCTCTGTCTGCGGGGGAATTATACGAAATTCTTACTATTTCCAAGTTATTTACGTTTATGGCAAACCCCATATTTTGCCTGTTTCCGCTACTGGACGAGTAGTATTCTTCATACTCTTTTTTAGTGAAAAAATCGCTGTTTTTATCCATTAGCCCTTTGGTCAAATCGGATAAATAATCGTCGGATTCGTCGTAATAATACTTGTGATAGGTATCTAAAATAAACTTCACACGCCTTAATTCCTTATCGGAATAAACCGCCCGCCCGACGAAAAATCCGCCGAACGCCAGCAAAAACGCAACGACCACGGCGACAAACCATAGCCAAAATTTTTTCTTTTTAGTCATTCTCGTTCTCCTCTATTCTGCCTAAAATCATCAGCATTTTAAAAACCGTCGCGTCCGAAAACCTTCTTATATCAAGTCCCGTCAAACTCTCTATTTTATCCAGCCTATAATAAAGCGTGTTTCTATGGATAAACAGCCTTTTAGAAGCTTTTCTAACGTTTAAATCACAGTTTAAAAACTCGTTTGCGGTCAATATCAAATCCTTGTTTTTCAAAACGGTTTTGTAAGATTTTAGTAATGTATTTTTTTCGGTTTTATCTAAATTATTAAGAATTTTTACGGGTAAATATTCAGGATATGAATAAACGTTTTTATCGGCAAACGCTCTTCCCTTTTCAAGAGCTAAAACAGCTTGTCTAAACGAAAGGTTTATCTCGTTAAACCCCTCCACCGCCGTACCGTAACCGATACGAGCGTAAATTCCGAGTTCCTCTTTTATCGCCTCGAAAAGCACTTCCGCATATTTCCCGACCGACAAATAATCCTTTCTTTTAAAGGAAAACAAAACCAAAACGCAATAATTTTCGATAGTTACGGCACAGCTGTTTTCGTCGTCGTAAAGACTTAAAAAGGGCATAAGCATATCCGTTTTTCCGTCGCAATCAATAACCAAAACTACGCAATTTTTATAGTTTAAAAAATGGTTTTCGTATTCTTTTATCGTAAATTTTTCACCGTTTAAAGTTCGCACGATTAAATCGTTTTTATCTTTAACGGGCTTTTTTTCGTCGCCGAAAAGCATAATTTCCAAAAAAGAAACGCCGTCCTGATTTTTACCGCTTTCGCCCTCTAAAACTATTATATATTTTTCCCCGTTATACTCTCTTTCAAACCAAGAATTTTTATCTTTCGACAATTCTTCGCCCGTGGAAAAAATATGTTTGCCGTTTTCGTAAACGCTAACGTTCGTATTGAATTTTTCTTTAAATA
>CAZRMT010000080.1:1863-2963 GCA_964601265.1 uncultured Christensenella sp. | reverse complement strand
CACACTTTTGAAGTCGACGTTTAAGTTATTACCACTTTTTTTAAAGTTTTTTAAAATTTAAGATAAAATAAAGGATTTTCAGAGCAAAAAAGGCAGTATTATTCAGCTTGCGTCATATAAAACGTTTTTGCCCTTTTGAAAACGATAAAACCCGTCGAATTGCATTTCGCAATTCGACGGGTTTAGTTTTTTTATTTAATCGTCATATAGCTAGCTTTTTATCTCTTGTAAAAAGGCTTCGCCGTTATTTTGATACCACTTTTCTTTTATACCCTTTATTTTAAGAAAATCATTTTTAGTCGTCGGTTGTACCGTCGCCAACAAAACTAACACCTTGTTAGTCGCCACGCAGTATGGCGGAAGTGTTTTCTCTCTGCATATATCGTTCCTTAAAACTTTTAACCGACTTAATAGATCTGTATCCGCTTTTATTTCGCCGTTTTCGTCTACACGCAAATCGAAACCGTCAACGGTAACGACCGCTTCGTCGCGTTTAGCGTCGGCAACCATTATTTTTTCGATTTCACCAATCTCGGCATTGTTTATATCCTCTATAACCCTATCTTTACTTACCCATAAAACAGGATACTGACCGCCACTTTTAAAAAGAAAATTTCTATCTATCATATATTCGATTACCGCACGAAGCGAAACCGTTTTTATTGTTCTTAACGCACCGTAGCAGTCGAGTTCGTTAAGTCCATGTTTTAAAATGCTTTTTATTTTTCTTCCCCTTAAAACGTTAACCGTCATACATATGCCAAACTTTTTCGTTTTGCTTATTTCATAGCAAGCGTCTATTATCGTTTCGGCAACGATACGTCCCGTTAGTTTATCTTCGGCGACTGCTCGATTTCATAATAATCTACAACGTCGTATTCTTTTAGTCCGTCGGTAAGCATATTACCTTTGTCCGTTTGTTGAGCGGTTACAGTTTCAGTAAGTTTTTCATTATGGGCGGAAATTACGCTTTTAAGAATTTTAAAAACACTTAAAAAATTTTCAATAAAATCCCGTTTTATTTTGTTTTTCTTGCAATACGCCGTTAAAAGGTCGGAAGATTTTATCGTAGTAAAGGTATCGTAAACCTTGGAAAATCT
>CAZRMT010000080.1:0-1763 GCA_964601265.1 uncultured Christensenella sp. | reverse complement strand
TATAAATTTTAGCCGTAAGTTTTATTTTATCTTTTTCTTGTTGCGGAATATGAAAAGCCCGAGTATTCCCATAAGCTGTAACGGAATTCCCACGAAATACACTATTCCTCCGTGCGCATTGGGCAAAAACAAAAATATAGTGGTAAGCATTGACCAAATCAGGCAAGAATAGGTTATAAAAATATACAATTTATTCCGCCACACGCAAGCAAAAATCAATAACAATATAAAAGACAAGGTAATGGCAATGGAAAAAATAATAGAAAACTTGTCGAATTCGGGAAACGCAAAGTACACGAAAATGTACGCAAGCACCGCCACAAGCCAAATTATGCAAGTGTAAGCAAAGCTGATAAACACCTTATTTCGATAAAAAATATGCTTACTCCTCGCTTTCGGCATAAGCGTAAACTCGTTTAAAGTTATCCCGAAAATATCCGCTAAATCGTTTAAAACGAATACGTCGGGCAGACTTTCTCCCCTCTCCCACTTGGAAATAGCCTTGTCGGAATAGTTGATTTTTTCGGCAAGTTGCAGTTGGGTAAGTCCGCTCCTTTTGCGGAAAAACGCAATATTATCTCCTACGATTTTTTTGAGCTTTTCGTGTTCCATACTTGAATAATACCACCTCACACTACTTTTGTCAAGATTTTTCGGCTATTCTACCGTGGGTAGAGTCGAAAAATGGCAATTCTACTTTGAAAAAATCAAGTGTAGACAATAACGGACGTTAAGTAGGTTTATTTTATTTGATTTTTTTTATATAATTATAATGCAATTAGTCGGCAAAAATTAAAGACTACGATTTATCGAATAATAACTTATAACGATTAATTTAGCCTTAAAAACTTTTAACGGCTTTTATCAAGATTTTTATTTAGTTCGATTTTACGGCTAAACCATATTACAAAACTAGGAGATATATAAATGGCTTACAGAATTTTTACAGACTCTTCCGTAACTTTACCGGACGAACTTATGGAGATATACGAAGATAAGTTCGAAATAATTCCGATTTATTACACGTACGACGGACAAGACTACCCCGGTTACGAAAAGGGCAAGAAAACCGATTACAAGGCGTTTTACGACGTAGCTAGAACCAAAAAGAAAATTACCACTTCTTGCATAAACGAACAAACCTTTATAGATTACTTCGAACCCGCTTTAAAAGACGGGTTGGACGTTTTGTATATAGGCTTTTCTTCGGGACTAAGTAAAACGTATTTTTGCTCGGAAAGCGCTTCAAAAACCTTGCAAGCAACCTACCCCGAAAGAAAAATTTTGACGCTCGATACGCTAAGCGAATGTATGGGCGTGGGATTATGCGTTTACAGAGCCTTAAAAATGCAGGACGACGGCGCAACCATAGAAGAAATTTACGACACCGTTTTATCGGAAAGACTAAAAATCAATCATTTATTTACCGTAGGCGATTTGGGATACTTGTATAGAGGCGGAAGGCTGTCTGCTTCTAAATATTATCTTGCAAGCATTATGAAGATAAAGCCGACGTTAAGAATGGACGAAGAGGGAAAATTAGTCGTTTACGGAAACGTTTTCGGCAGAAAAAAATCGCTTATGGCATTGATAGATAAAATGGAAGAAAAAATAGTGGACGGCGAAAATCAAACTATTTTCATTTCTCACGCCGATTGCGAAGAGGACGCTTTATTCTTAAAGGAAACCATTTTAAAAAGAATGAAAGTAAAAGAAATTATGATAAACTTTATAGACCCCGTTATCGGCAGTCATTGCGGACC
>CAZRMT010000079.1:0-3100 GCA_964601265.1 uncultured Christensenella sp. | reverse complement strand
CTTGCATAATGCCAAGTGTAAAAATACAATTCTTCCACATATTATATAGTATGAAAACAATCCTTTTAACGGGCGGAGGCACGGGCGGACACGTTTTACCTAATCTTGCCCTGCTCCCCGAACTCAAAAAACACTTTGATAAAATATACTATATCGGCTCTGACGATTTAGAAAAAACTCTTCTTTTATCCTATCCCGAAATCGAATATCACGAAATCCCTACGGTAAAACTTCAACGCAAATTTACCTTTAAAAACCTTTCCGTCCCCTTTAAGCTTTTACGCTCCGTCAGCCAAGCCAAAAAGACACTAAAAAAGCTCCGCCCGTCCGTCATATTTTCAAAAGGCGGATACGTTTCCTTACCCGTAATTTTAGCAGGTGCAAAGCTGAAAATACCTTGCGTCACGCACGAGTCCGACCTTACGCTAGGGCTAGCCAACAAGCTTATGGCAAGCCATTGCGATTATGTGTTTACCTCTTTCGATACGACCGCAAAAACCCTTAAAAACGGCGTTTACACGGGTTCCCCGATAAAAGAAAACTTGTTTTCCGTCAGCAAATCCGAAGCTTTAAAAAAACTAGGTTTTTCGGGCAAAAAACCCGTGCTTTTAATCACGGGCGGAAGTAAAGGGAGCGTAAAACTAAACGAGTTAGCGAAAAACTCCCGTGAAGTTTTAGGAGAAACTTTTGACATAATTCATCTAACGGGAAAAGAAAATAAAGACGACTTTACCGCCGACTACTATTACCAAGCAGAATTTTTCCCCGAGGCGGAAATTCCTTTTACGGCTTGCGATATAGCGGTAACCCGTGGCGGAGCAAACACCTTGTTCGAGCTTATCAGTTTGCAAAAACCGTCGCTTGTAATTCCCTTGCCGAAAACAAATTCTCGTGGCGACCAAATTTTAAACGCCGAGTATTTTTCAAATAAAGGCTTAACCAAAACCCTTTTACAAGAAAACGCCACCAAGTCGTCCTTTATCTACAACGTTCGGAGCCTATACAAGGATTTCGACGCGTATAAAAAACGCCTAAACGAATACCCCGTCAAAAGCGGAAACCGACTTATAGCCGACCTTTTACTTAAAATATCTAAATAATCGACTTACTCAAAATATCTAAATAAATAAACTACGCCCGCATTTCGGCTAACCGAAATGCGGGCGTGCTTTTTAACTTTTTATCAATTTAATTTTTTCTTAATAATCGTTTACGGGCATAACGAACACTACGGTATTTATCTGTCCTTCGACAAGCGTTATTTCTCCGCCCTTTTCCACTCTCATTCCGTTGACTATCGCATACTCGAAACCGTTAGAGTAATTATACTTGTCAGTGCTATATAAAGCATAATTAAAGTTCTCGTCGCAGATAAGTTCGGAGTTATACTCGTCTTCGCTAACCATAAATTCTCCGACTATCACAAGTCCTTCTTTTATATATTCGCTCTTGGTGTATAGCTCTACCGTGCTGGAACAAGCAGTCCATTTCTCGGTTTTTAACAGCGGAACGGTGCAGTCTTCGTCACGATACCAAACGGCGTCGCTACTCATCATATAATCGAGAAACGTATACAAGCTCGCAACCTCTCCACCGCAACAAGCGTCGTTGTAATAAACGTTATAAACTTCTTTTCCGTCTATATACAAATCCAAGTAAACGGGCATCGCCCCTTTGTAGTCATAAGTAACGCTCTCGTCCAAAGTAGGACAGTCCGCCGTATCGTATTCCTCTTTAATCTCTAATTCGGAACACGCACTCATACTGCCGTCGAAAACGGTTACGCCTGAATTTTCGCTATCGTTAATATATACGTATCTCTCCCAGCTTTGCGCCGTTTCGGTTTTAACGCTTACCACTTTCGAATTTTTTAAACTGAACGACATCGAATATTTTACTTGAATATTATCCATTCCCAAATTCGATACCGCTCCATCTTTCAACGTTTGTTTAACGGTAAGTTCGATAGTCAACGAATAAACGTCTTTATTTTTCTTTGCAGAAGTTTTTACGCTTATTGTAACGTCGTATACTTCGTCGATACTCTCCTCAGACTTTAACGATTCTTTCATTTGTTCGATAAATTCGTCGAGAGTAACGTCCTCGCCCGCAAAACCTTTAAAAGTCGTAATAATATCGCCGACATTATTGTCGTAGTCTTGCATGTAATAATCTTGGGCTACAAGATACTTATAGTTTCTGTCTAAATCGTAATAATAGTAATTGCCGTCTTGTTCTTTTTGGAAAAGCTCTATATCGTCCAACTCCATTTTATCGGTTTCGGCGTTATACGTTCTTTTGATATTATATCCTTTTCCGTTTGCTATATCGTAAGAGGCTTTAGTCGAATACTTTGAAGTATACTCTCCGCACTGACTTCCTTTAATTGTCTCTAAAAACTCGGTTTTAGCCTCTTCGCTTGCCCAAGGCTCGCCGTCTACGTCGGTTGTTCCAAGGTTGGTCTTTTTCTCGTTTAATTTAGTTACGCCTTCATAAATCTCTAAAGAATTTATCGTAAACCCGTCCGTATAGCTTTCCGCCGTTTGCGTTGCCAACGCGCTTTTAAGCATACTAAAAACTTTATCTTTAGACACAGCCGAGTCGTCCTTACACGCTACCGTGAAAAGACAGCACGCCGCCATAAGACTGCATATAACTAGACTTATCGCCTTTTTAATTTTTTGCATAGATTTTCTCTCCCTATATTATTTTGACGAACTCCCCGTCAATCCATATTTATATTCTATCACAAATAAACAAAAAAATATATATTTTTCTCAATTTTTTTTAACCCTTTCTCACTTCTTTATTCTTCATCATTACTTATTACCTTGCAACGCAACCGCCTTTTTTATAATGCGGATGAGATTCCCACGTCGCAAGTTCCTTGCTCCTCTGAATGACAGCTTTATATAGAGTTTTATACAAAAGACCGTACAAGTAGAACAACAAACACAAAAGTGGCTAAGCCACCTCTGAATGACAGTTTATATAGAAAGCCGTTGATAAAGCAACGCTTGTACGAGTAGTTCACCCGCCAACAAAAGTGGCTGTGCCACCCCGTCATTGCGAGGCGACCGTGTCGCTTTTGTCGGACAGC
>CAZRMT010000078.1:0-3102 GCA_964601265.1 uncultured Christensenella sp. | reverse complement strand
CTCGTGGGTTCGGGTTGGATTAAAAAACTTCTTCCCCACGTAATCATCGGACCTATCCTTGCGATTATCGGTCTTTCTCTTGCGGGAACGGCGGCAAATTGGATGATGTCTAACGGAGGAAGTACGATAGTAGGTTATGAGGCAAATTTAAAAGGTGTTGTAAATTATGATGCTCCTCTTTCGGTGAATAATTATAGCCTTTGGTACATACTCGTAGCGTTAGTTACTTTCTTTATGATAGTTCTTTGCTCGACGAAAGCAAAAGGAATGGTTAAACTTATCCCCTTTATCGTAGGTATCGGCGCAGGCTTGGTATTTGCTTTGATTCTTACCGCTATCGGTTACTGCGGAGATTCTTCTTTCTTACAAGGAATGAGAATAGTTGACTTTACCCCCATTAAAGAGTGTTTCAAACCCTTTAAATTCACAAGCATTTTCGATTATCCCGACTTTACTTTCGTAGAAGCTATTAAACAAGGAAGAACGGAAGCTTTAACTTGGTCTGCAATCGGCAACCTTGCAATTTTGTTCGTACCTATCGCAATCGTTGAACTTGCTCAACACATTTCCGACCACGAAAACCTTTCCAGTATAGTTGAAAAAGACTTACTCGAAGACCCCGGTTTACATAACACCCTTTTAGGCGACGGCGTTGGTTCTATGGTAGGAGCTTTCTTCGGCGGATGCGCTAACACCACTTACGGAGAATCCATTTCTTGCGTAGCTCTTTCTAAAAACGGTTCTACTTTAACCATTTTAGGCGCAGGCGTTATGTGTATGGTACTTTCCTTCTTCTCGCCTTTCGTAGCGGTAATCAATATGTTACCTAAATGCGTAATGGGCGGAGCTTGTATAGCAATGTACGGATTCATTTCGGTAAGCGGACTTCAAATGCTTAAAGACGTTGACCTTTCGGACAACAGAAACCTTTATCCCGTTGCCGCAATCTTGGTTATCGGAATCGGCGGAGTAACGCTCGACTTTGGAACGAACAAATTGACGAACGGACCTTTATTCCAACTCACTTCTTTGGCTGTTGCTATGATAGTAGGTATTTTAGTTAACCTTATCACTCACAGCGGAAAAGACAAAGTTGAAAACGGAGCAATTCAAGAAGAAGTCCCCGATATGCCCTTAGAAGGCGAAAAAGCGGAAGACAAACAAGAAATTGAAGAAGTTTAATAACAAATAAAAACGTTCCGCCGTAAAAAATTATGGCGGAATTTTTTTATAAATATTGAAAACGAACTAAAAAAGATATATACTATTTTAAGAGGTTATACTATGCAAGATTATATGAAAAACGTAAATTTACTCAATCACCCCCTTATAGCTCACAAAATCACGCACCTTTGCGACGTAACGACCAACACGAAAGAATTCCGTGAAATCGTATCGGAAATAGCAATGCTTATGGGCTACGAGGCGTTTAGAGATTTACCCACCACGGATATTGAAATTCAAGCTCCGCTTTCTAAATTCAATTCGCCTATTATCACCGAACCTATCGCAATAGTTCCCATATTAAGGGCAGGGCTAGGAATGGTAGACGGACTTACGGCGCTTTTCCCCACGGCTAAAATAGGACATATCGGTTTATACCGTGACGAGGAAACCTTAGAGCCTCACGAATATTACTGCAAACTTCCCAAGGACTGCGTAGACGGAACTTGTATCGTGGTTGACCCCGCTCTTGCTACGGGCGGAAGTGCGGCTGCGGCTATTGACTTTATTAAGGAAAGAGGGTATAAAAAGATTAAACTTTTATCGCTTATTGCGGCTCCCGAGGGAGTTAAAAAGGTTGCTACCGCTCACCCCGACGTACAAATTTACGTTGCGCACTATGCAAACGCGCCTTTAAACGAACACGGCTATATAGTAACGGCGTTCGGCGACGCGGGCGACAGAATTTTCGGCACGAAATAATAAAAAAACTCCACGCTTTATGCGTGGAGAAATATTAAATTTCGTCTTCGGTAAGAACTACAAAGCCTTCTTTTAAAAGCTTTTCCGTGGTCAAGCCGTTGCCCGAGGTTTTTTTACCCGTAAAACTACCGTCGTAAATTATACCTTTTCCGCAAGAGGGACTGTTTGCTTTTAGCACGCAGTAATCCACCGAGTTGGCTTTTGCGATTTGCATGGCAAGGTTTGCGCCCCTAGTGTATTCTTCGGTAACGTCTACGCCTACGCTTGAAATTATTTTATCGCCGACTCTTTCGGCAGGGTTTCTAGGAGTTGAAAGACCGCCGAGTTGTTCGGGACAGACGGGAATAAGTACGGCGTTTTCGCCGAGTTTGGCTAATTTTTCGTTAAAACAGTTATCGCCCTTATAACGGCAGTTGTTGCCGAATAGACAAGCGCTTACCAAAATTTTTTTCATAAAGTAAAACCTCCGCTTTTTATATTAACAAAAAATGCGGATTAAGGCAAATAAAAATAAACAAACAGGAGATAAAAAATGAAAACATATCCTAACGTACACGTTTTAGACCACCCGCTTATAAGACACAAAGTTGCCATTATAAGAGATAAAAATACCACCACGAAACAATTCCGTGAAGTAATAGAGGAAATAGCAACGCTTATGGCGTTTGAGGCGTTCAAGGACGTTCCCACGCAAAAAGTTACTATCGAAACTCCTTTAGAAAGCGTTGAACAAACCGTCGTTAAAGAAAATTCCATCGCAATCGTTCCTATATTGAGAGCGGGACTTGGAATGGTAAACGGAATACTTACCTTATTTCCCGCCGCAAAAGTCGGACATATCGGAATGTACAGAAACGAAGAAACTTTGGAACCGCAAGAATATTACTGCAAGCTGCCTAGCGGAATAGAGGAAAAAGTCGTAATGCTCGTTGACCCTATGCTTGCCACCGGCGGAAGCGCTTGCGACGCTATCGCACAACTCAAAAAACGCGGTTGCAAAAAGATTAAGTTCCTTGCCATAATCGGCGCTCCCGAGGGCTTAGACGTAGTTGCCAACGCTCACCCCGACGTAGATATTTATGTATCCACTTTGGACAGATGTCTTAACGAAAACGGATACATTCTCCCGGGACTAGGCGACGCAGGCGACAGAATTTTCGGAACGAAATAATTTTA
>CAZRMT010000077.1:0-3149 GCA_964601265.1 uncultured Christensenella sp. | reverse complement strand
GTTTGTTTTGTCGTTATTACATTATACCATAGATTTATATGAACTCCTTTTTTTTTATTTCATTGTGTTGCACTTAATAGTATAATTCACCAACGCAACCAAGAAGAAGTCCGAATTATCGGACTTCTTCTACGAACTAGCTATTTACGTTTTTTATTTTTGATTTTACCTAATTCCATACGAACATTTAACATTTTTGGTTTACATTACAATTCTTGCTCGTCACTTTTTTTAAACCGTTTTGTTTTTTACTTTCATAATTCTTATTACGGAAGCTCTTTCGTTTTCGTCGAGTTTATCCTTGATGTATTTTATGGTTTCTTCAAGTTGCGGAATCATAATATACTCTAAAGCGTTTACTCTACGTTTGTTCCTCTCTATTTCGCAAGATAAAACCCTCACCTTTTTTTCAACGCAAGCAAGATTTACCATTTTGGGTAAAAGTTCGCTTGCCTTTTTTACGCTTTCGTCAGCCTCTACCGTAATTTCACCGTAAGCGTACGGAAGCTTGTTTTCCCCCTCGCTTTTCACGGTAACCGAAGGCACTTCAACTCCCATTACGGAAGCAATTCCCGTTTCCGCCTTTACCGAAAAAGAAGGTAAAGCAAACGCCCTATCCATAGCACCGTCGCCCTCTAATGCGCTAGCCAGCGCAAAGCTTTTAAAAAGTTCGGCAATATCGCTCTCTATTTCGTCACGCAAGAGTTTGGCTTCTTTTATGATAACGGAAAATTTTCTAATCATTTCATCCGATTTATCCTTTAAAAGCTTATGTCCTCTTTGTGCGGTAGAAAGTCTTGCTTTTAGTTTTTTCAACTCCATTCTCGTGGGGTTGACGTTAAGCCTCGTCATTTATTTTCTCCGTAATATTTATCGAGATATTTTTCTTTAATACGCTTTAACTCGCTTCTCGGCAAAAGCCTTAAAAGTTTCCAACCCACGTTTAAAGTTTCCTCTATCGACCTATCCGCGGTAAAGCCTTGATTTACGTAATCTCTTTCGAAAGCTTCGGCAAACACTGCGTACAATTTATCCGTTTCACTCAATGCGCTTTCGCCCAAAATTGCGGAAAGTTCTTTACATTCCTTTCCCCTTGCGTAAGCGGAGAACAACTGATTCATCGTGTCCGCGTGATCTTCTCTCGTTTTTCCGTCGCCTATTCCCTTATCTTTTAAACGCGAAAGTGACGGAAGTACGTCTATAGGCGGATTAACGCCCTTTTTATATAGCTCTCTCGAAAGAATTATTTGTCCTTCCGTAATATAACCTGTAAGGTCGGGAATGGGGTGCGTTTTGTCGTCTTCGGGCATAGTCAAAATAGGAATTTGCGTAATAGAACCCTTTGAGTTTCTAATTCTTCCCGCTCTTTCATATAAAGAAGCAAGGTCGGTATACAAGTACCCCGGGTAACCTCTTCTCCCCGGAACCTCTCTTCTTGCGGCGCTTACCTCTCTTAACGCTTCGGCGTAATTGGTTATATCGGTTAAAATAACCAAAACGTGCATACCGCACTCGAACGCCAAGTACTCTGCGCAAGTCAACGCCATACGGGGGGTTGCGATTCTCTCTATTGCGGGGTCGCCCGCAAGGTTGGTAAACAATACCGTTCTTTCTAACGCTCCCGTCGACTTAAAGTCGTCTATAAAATACTGCGCCTCTTCAAAAGTGATACCTATCGCACCGAACACGACGGCAAAATCCCCTGCGTCGTTTAAAACCTTGGCTTGACGGGCTATTTGAGCCGCAAGTTGCGCATGCGGAAGTCCGCTCATTGAAAATACGGGCAATTTTTGCCCTCTTACCAAAGTGTTTAGTCCGTCTATTGCGGATATTCCCGTTTGAATAAACTCGTTAGGATAATCTCTTGCGGCGGGGTTCATCGGTTCGCCGTTTACGTTGAGAATTTTGAACGGGATAATTTCCTCTCCGCCGTCCTTGGGGTTACCCATTCCGTCAAACACTCTGCCGAGCATATCTTTGGAAACCTTTAAACTCAATCCTCTGCCTAAAAATTTGGCTTTCGCCTCCGATATTTTAAGCCCTTGAGAATTTTCAAACAGCTGAACTACCGCTTTATCCTTATTTACCTCTAAAACTTTTCCTCTTCTTATTCTGTCGCCGTCGACAATTTCAACGAGTTCGTCGTAAGTTGCGCCCTCGACGCCCTCGACGACCATCAAAGGTCCTACGACTTCGGTTATGGTCTTATATTCTTTAAGCATCTTCTTCACCTCCGTCGATTAAAGCGTCTATTTCGGACACGATACCCTTAAATATTTCGTCGAATTTACCTAAATCGTTTTCTTCTATATATTTTGCTCTTCCTATTTTTTCTTTTACGGGAATAGCTAAAATGCTATCGAGTTTAACGAACGCTTTTAACGCTCTTTGAGAATTTTCATAGAAAGAATAAATTGCTTTAAGCATAAGGTTTTGCTTTTCAAGCGAGGTGTAAGTGTCTGTTTCGTGGAAAGCGTTTTGGTGAAGGTAGTCTTCTCTTATTATCTTCGCCGTTTCCATAACAAGTCTGTCGGAAGACGACAACGCCTCTATTCCGACCAATCTTACTATTTCGTCCAACGCAGACTCCTCTTGCAAAATTTTCATAACGAAATCTCTGTTTTTACAAAAATCTTCGCCTATATGCTCGTTAAGCCAACCCGTTATCGAATCGGAATACAGCGAATAACTCACCAACCAGTCGATTGCGGGGAAATGTCTTTTATACGCCAAAGACGCACTCAACCCCCAGAACACTTTAACTATTCTAAGCGTCGCTTGCGATACGGGCTCGGATAAATCCCCTCCGGGAGGCGACACTGCGCCGATTGCCGAAATAGAACCGACACGCTCCTCGGAACCGTTTATTTTAACTATTCCCGCTCTTTCGTAGTAACCCGCAAGACGAGAAGCCAAGTACGCGGGGTACCCTTCGTCGCCCGACATTTCCTCTAATCTTCCGCTCATTTCTCTTAACGCTTCCGCCCAACGGGAAGTGGAATCAGCCATTACGGCAACGTTATAGCCCATATCTCTATAATACTCGGCTATGGTAATTCCCGTGTAAATAGAAGCCTCTCTCGCCGCAACTGGCATATCGGAAGTATTTGCTATAAGCACCGTTCTCTTCATTAACGGCTCGCCCGTTT
>CAZRMT010000076.1:0-3299 GCA_964601265.1 uncultured Christensenella sp. | reverse complement strand
CTTGATTTTTGGCGTAAAGAAATGTATAATTAAGAGATTAAACGTATTCGGAGAAAATATGATTATATTTCACACTGCGGACAACCATTTAAACAGTCCTTTAAAAACCCGACTTAACGAGAAACAAGCCGAGAAACTCAACGCAGAGCTTTTGTTTGCGTTCGAGGAAATTTGCGATGAAGCGCGTAAGGAACACGCCGAAATCGTAATAATCGCAGGCGACCTTTTCGACGGAAAAAAAGTCAACGGCAACGTTTTACAGCGTGTAAAGCGTATCGTCGAAAACTATTCTTCTCTCACCTTTTTATACGTTTACGGAAATCACGACTACGACCAAACGCATAATCTTTTCGAGCTTTTTCCCGAAAACTTTATCGTAATGCCCGCCGATAAGTCGATTAAACGCAATAACGTCCTCTTTTATTCCTACTCTCAAAACGTTCCCGTTTTCGACAGAACCGACTTCAACGTGGTTATAGGACACGGGCAAACAGTAAAAAGCGAAAGTTTTAATCGGGAAGAAATAAATTTAAGTTTTCTTAAAAACAAAAATATCGACTATATAGCACTCGGTCATATACATAAATTCGGTTTGGACAAGCTTGACGAACGGTGCTATTACGCCTACCCCGGTTGTCCTATGGGGCGTGGGTTTGACGAATGCGGACAAAAGGGCTATATCAAAATCGACACGGACAAAAAAACTTTCGATTTTATTCCGCTCCCCACAAGGCGTTTTTATATAGAAAGCGTTGACGTTGCCCCCTATTCTTCCTCTTACGATCTGGAAAAAGTTTTAAAGGAAAAGTTAAATTTCGAGCAAAACTCTTTGGTAAGGCTTGTTTTAACGGGCGTAACCGCAAATAAAGACCAAACGGACTTTTCGTATATTTTAGAGTATTTCAAAGAAAAGTTTTTCTATTTCGAACTAATCGACGAAACGAAAACCGACTACGAAAAACTATTGACCGACGACAAAACCTCGCTTAAAAACGAGTTTATACGCCTTGTATCGTCGTCTTGCGAACCCTACGAAAAGGAAATTATAGAAACGGGATTAAAATATTTAAAATGAGAATTATATCAATCACGATAGGCGGATTTGGGAAACTCAAAAACCAATCCTTCACCTTTAAAGAAATAACGCAGATATTAAGCGAAAACGGAAAAGGCAAAAGCACGCTTGCCAACTTTATCGAGTGTATGTTTTACGGGATAGACGCCAAAAACTCGGTTCAGCGTACCTATCTCCCGTGGGAAAACGCCGTTTTCGGCGGAAATCTGACCTTTGAAACGAACGGCAAAATTTACCGTATAGAGCGTACTTTCGGCGACAAAAAATCTCGCGACACATTTGCCTTATATTTTGAAAACGGTCTACCCTCTTTCGACTTTACCGAAAGGATAGGCGAAGAGCTTTTTTCTCTCGACCGAGAATCCTTTCACCGCGTATGCTTTTTCGACCAGTCCGACTACGAGGGCGGACAAACCTACATTTCGGGGCGACTAAACGCGCTAATTACCGACACGGACGAATTCGACGGTTTTGAAAAAATCGAGGACGGGTTAAATAAAAAAATAAAAAGCTATCAAAACAAGCAAAACCACGGACTTATCCCCGACGTCAAGGAGAAAATCGCCGACGCCGACCAAGGAATAAGGACTTTGTTCCCGTATAAGGATAGATATTTTGCTTTACAAGACGAACTTTTGTCCGCACGCGACAAAAAGGCGGAACTCGAACGTCAACTTTTAAAAACGGAAAAAGAAAACGAAGAACTACTGAAAAAAATATCCTCTCTCGAAAGCGAAACGGCTTTAAATATGTTAAACGAAAACGAGGAGGAAACACGCCGTTCGCTCGCCCTTTTGGAAAAGGACTTTTCCTTGAACGGACTTACCGAAACCCAAGTCGATTACCATATCGAAAAATGTTTGTCGCTTGAAAAAAAGACGACGGAATTCAAGCGAGAAGAAAACTCTTTTTATCCGCAGGAAAATTCGGACTTGCCCTCGCTAGAAAAGATAGAAGAGGAAAAACAAAATTACGAAAATGCGGTCGACGCAAAAAAGGCTACGCCCTTTATCTTTCCCGTCGTTTGCTTTGCCCTTGCCCTTTTGTTTTGCGTTTTAGGCTCGTTTAAAAAGAACTTCTTTTTAATAGGAATAGGCTCGGGAATTGCCGTCGGGGGCATAATATGGCTCGTTTCGGCGATAAAAGGACGCAAAAAAATCAAGCTCGCCATAAGCCGTACGCAAGAGTTTTTGGGACGTTACGGCTATCAGGGATTTTCTCCCTCTTCCGCTTTCGAAAAGCTAAAAACCGACGTCGAAAATTACCTAGCCCGATTTGCCTCTTTTAACGAACGCCGTTTATATTTAGCCTCGTTAAAACAAGAAATAATTGCCGAAAACGACAATATGGAGCGGTTTATCTCCGCTTTTTGTAAGAAAAAAGGCGAAAAAATAACGTTGCTCGCAGAACTTAAAAACGTTGCGAGAAAGAAAGACGAACTGCTCGCTCGACTTGAAAAAATAAAAGCCGACAAGCAAAGATTTTCTCTTTCGTTAGAGGCGTCGAACCTCAAAGAACGCTATTCTCGATTAAACGAGGTTAAATTAAGTTTAAAGAACGAAATAGAAAGCCGTGAACAAAGAATAAACTTAATCAACAACGAGCTTTCCGTTTGCGAACGCAACCTAGAAAAATACGACGAACTCGTTCTTCGTAAAGCTACGCTCGAAAACGAACTAGAAACGCTCGAAAAGGAAAAAACCGTTGCCGAAAAAACGCTTTTTTACCTACAAAAGGCAAAAGAAAATCTAACCAACGGTTATTTGGAACCCGTTAAAAAATCGTTAAAAAAGTATATTGAGACGTTGCTCGGACTAGAAGAAACCGACCTTGACGAAAACTTTAAAGTAACCTTTACTTCGGGCGGAATACGGAGAGATTTCAAAAGTTTGTCGCTCGGACAAAGACAGCTCGTTAATTTTGCGTTAAGGCTAGGGCTAATCGACGCTCTTTTCCCCGAAGAAAAGCCTTTTATTATAATAGACGACGCCTTTTGTCCGTTAGACGCGGAAAATTTGGCAACGTGTTCCAAAATGATAAAAAAGCTATCTGAAACGGTGCAAGTAATCTACCTCACACCCCACCCCTCCCGCAGTCTGAAAAACAACTAGTTTTTATCGTATAGAAACGTAACCGAATAATAAAACGATAAACGGTTTAACTTACAGAAAATGCGTAGAATTTGGTTTTAATTTTTTAATAAATTAACCCCCGAAAGCGTTTT
>CAZRMT010000075.1:0-3741 GCA_964601265.1 uncultured Christensenella sp. | reverse complement strand
TCTTCTTTCGGCTCGAACGCGCTGTAATATCCGCCGTCGTACTCAACCGTTATTATATGCGAAAAAACCGCGGTTTCTCCGTTTGCATTCGTAAGTTCTACTTCGTCTAAATTTTCTTTTTCTTCGCTCATTTTTTATCTCCTTTCAATTTGATTAAATAATCCTCTAATATATAAGAGGCGGCTATTTTGTCGATATACGCCTTTCTGTCTTTTCTGGAAATATCCGCTTCCAGCAAAATATCTTTCGCCTGCATAGTGGTGCACCTTTCGTCCATAGTTTCGACGGGAATATCGACAACCTCTTTAAGTTTATCTATAAAAAATCGAGTTTTGCCCGTTTGAACGCTTTCGCTCCCGTCAAAGTTTACGGGCAGTCCGCAAACAATCCTTTCCGCGCCGTATTTTTTGACTAGATTTTTAATATAATCCAAGTCGTAAGCCAAACTTTTTCTATGCAAGGTTTCAAGCGGTAAAGCCATATCGTCGATTATAGTGTTTTTGGCTATACCTATCCGCTTATCGCCTATATCCAAAGCAATTATTATCATAACGCTTAAATTTTACCATAAAAAACAAAAAAATACAACGGTATAAATAAAAAAAGAATTACGGCTCATACTTTTATAGGCGTAAAGCCGAATACGGAGGGAAAAATGGAAAAAGCGTTTTTATTGGGAATGTCGCTAGGAATGTTAGGTGGAGCTTTAATAGTGGCTAATTCTTGCAAAATGAGAAAAATGGTTATAAACTCTCAAGAAGATATTTTAGCCAAAATAGAAAAGCTGTCCGAAGACAGAGAAAAAACCGACAAAAAAAGCGGTAAATAACGCCAAAAAAGGAAAATCCCTTGCGTAAAAGCAAAGGATTTTCTTTTTTACATTTTTTCAGGCACGTTTATTCCTAAAAGCGACAAAGCGTTGGTTAAAACGTATAAAGTCGCTTGCGTTAAGGCGATACGGTAATTTTTAACGCCTTCTTCCGCGTTTAAAATTCTGCAATCGAAATAAAATTTATTATACGCCTCGGCAACGTCTACGCTGTATCTCGTAATAAGGCTGGGCTCGTACTTTTCGGCAGACTGTTTAACAACGTCGGGAAAACGAGCCAAAAGCGAACAAAGAGCGTATTCTTCGCCGTTTACTTCGCTTGTAGAAAGACAAGAAAAATCGACTTCTCCCACCTTTCTTAAAACGCTTTTACACCTTGCGCAAGTGTACTGCACGTAAGGTCCCGTTTCGCCGTCGAAATTAAGCACTTTATCGTAAGAAAAAGTTATGTCTTTTATTCTGCTGGAAAACAGCGTTCCGAATATTACCGCGCCTACTCCTACTATTTCGGCAGTCTTTTCTTTGTTTTCAAGGTTGGGATTTTTTTCGTTTATTATGGCAAGGCACTTTTCAACCGCCTTATCCAAAACGTCCTCGAGCAGTACTACTTTACCCTCTCTCGTACTCATAGCGCCGTCCTCAAGCGACACCATTCCGAACGATACGTGAACCATATCTTTCGCCCAGTCTTTTCCCATAAGCTCCAACACTTTAAAAAGTTGTTTGAAGTGCAGGTCTTGCTGATAGGCGACTACGTATAAACATTTATCGAAATCATACGTGTTTTTGCGATAAAACGTCGCCGCTAAATCACGGGTAGCGTAAAGCGAAGCCCCGTCCGAACGCAAAATAATACAAGGTGGCATACCGTACTCGTCCAGCATAACCACTTTCGCGCCGTCGCTTTCGACCAGCAACCCCTTTTCGGCAAGCTCGTCCACTACGGGTTGCATTTTGTCGTTATAAAAGCTTTCGCCCGCATAAGAATCGAAAGTTATGTTTAATTTGTCGTATACCTTTCCAACTTCTTTTAAGGTTAACTCTTTAAAAAATCTAAACAGCTCGTTTTCTTCTTCACAGCCGTTTTCTATGTTTTTAAAATATCTTCTCGCCTCGTCGTCCAATGCGGGATTTTTTTTCGCCTCGTCGTGAAAACGAACGTATAGACGCATTAATTCCTTAACACCACCCTTTTCGACGGCTTCTCTCGCACCCCAAAGCTTATATGCGCAAATCATTTTTCCGAACTGCGTTCCGTAGTCGCCCAAATGGTTTATCCCGACCGCTTTATATCCCAAAAACTCAAAAATCTTATAAAGACTTCCGCCTATTACGGTGGTTGATAAATGTCCTATATGAAAAGGTTTAGCGATATTTATCGAGGAATAATCTATACAAACCGTTTTGCCGTTTCCCTCTTTCGACGAACCGTATCTGTCTTTTTCGGTTAAAACGGAATTAAGCGTACTAAGAGCAAACGCCTTTCTGTCAAACTTAAAATTCAAATACCCGTTAACGCTTTCCACGGCGGAAAAGTATTCGTCGTTATCGAATTTCGTCTTTAAAGCTTCGGCTATCGCCACGGGGCTTTGTCTAAAAACTTTTGCGAATTTAAAACAAGGTAAAGTTAAATCGCCCTTTTCCAAATCGGGCGGAACGCTTAACGTTTCTTTAATATCTTTTTCCGTTAAAGTTTCGCTTGCCAACTTCTCGGCAATATACGCTTTATAGTCCATATAATCTCCAAAATTGTGTTTATCCGAATAATTATACCATTTTTTTCGTTATAAATCAATAAATAGCTTGAAGAATTTGTCATTTTGTTATATACTTGTAGTAAGAATTTTAAAGGACGATATTATGAAATTAGGTGTTGTAGGACTTCCCAACGTCGGAAAATCGACGTTATTTAACGCAATTACTCACGCAGGAGCGCAAGCGGCAAACTTCCCCTTCTGCACGATAGAACCCAACGTAGGCGTAGTAGCCGTTCCCGACGAAAGACTGGACAAGCTCACCGCTTTATACAACGCGCAGAAAACCACGCCCGCAATTATAGAATTCGTAGACATTGCAGGACTTGTAAAAGGCGCCTCCAAAGGCGAGGGACTCGGCAATAAATTCCTCTCTCACATAAGAGAGGTGGACGCTATCGTTCACGTCGTAAGGTGCTTTCACGACGGCAACGTCATTCACGTAGAAAACTCCGTCGACCCCGTAAGAGATATTCAAACGATAAATTTGGAGCTTATTTTCGCCGACATGGAAACTGTTACGAAAAGACTGGACAAAGCCCGCTCTATGGTAAAAACGGGAAATCCTAAATATAAAGACGAAGAAAAGACTTTAAGCAAGGTTTTGGCTCATTTAGAGCAAGAAAAACCCGTAAGAACGCTTGAGCTGGACGAGGACGAAAGCGCAATCGTCAGAGACTCGTTTTTACTCACCGCAAAACCCGTTATTTACGTTGCGAACATCGGCGAAGAAGACATCGGACCCGACCAAGAAAACTTACCGCTTGTTCAGCGTGTTAAAGAATTCGCAAAAGGCGAAAACAGCGAGGTTATGGTGGTTTGCGCAAAAACCGAAGACGATTTATCTCAGCTCCCCCCCGAAGAAGCAAAAGAGTTTTTGAATGAACTTGGCTTAACGGAAAGCGGACTTGACAGACTTGTTAAGGCAAGCTACTCGCTTTTAGGACTTATAAGTTATTTGACTGCGGGTGAAAAAGAAGTTCGCGCTTGGACGATTAAAGAGGGAACCAAAGCCCCGCAAGCGGCGGGAAAAATTCACTCCGACTTTGAAAAAGGCTTTATCAGAGCCGAAGTAGTAGACTGGCAACTTTTAGTAGAAAACGGATTTACCAAATGTAAAGAAATGGGAAAAGTCCGTTCGGAAGGAAAAGATTACGT
>CAZRMT010000074.1:0-3763 GCA_964601265.1 uncultured Christensenella sp. | reverse complement strand
GAAGTTTGCCTTACGGCAAGTTGTGGATATACAAATTGTATAACCGCTCACGTAAACGTATGAGCCGTAGTTCATAGTAGGAAAGGATTGCCACGCTTGCTATCGAAAGCTCGCAATGACGAGAAAGAAAGGGCGGTGGTATGAAGTGTACAGCACATAATGAAAGGATTGCCACGCTTGCTGGCGTAAGCTCGCAATGACGGGAAGGATAACAAGGATATACTTTATATAATGGCATTTGCCTTAAATCGGCTTTAAAATGCCTCTAAATTGAACGAATACAAAAGTTTCGATAAAGTCATCGAGTTGTATAAAAAGTTTAAAAATAAGCCTAAAAACGGCTTTAAAACGAAAACGACGATTTTTGATTGAATTTAAAACGAAAACGACTGTTTTTGGTTGAATTACGCCCGAGCGTTTCCGCTCGGGCGTACTTTGTGTCTTTCGATACAATAATTAGATTTTTTAAGTTTGTAACTCTTGATACAATATCAAATTTTTTAAGTTTTTAACTTACGGCAAATCGAGTTTTTGGTATACCCCTTAACTTACCGCAATCGAGTTTTTAGAGGTTAAGCTTTTTTCTTCTCGCACGCACTTGTAGGTAGACGGCGGTGATTAAAAAGGAAGTTATTACTATTATCAAAAGTACGGTGTTTCTTACAACGTTGTCCTTTTCCGATACGATTGCCGAATAGGGGATATAACCGTAACCGTCTTCGCCGTTCGCATAGGCTATTTTGTATCTTCCGTTTTTAAAGGAATAAACCGCTACTTTACCCGATTTTATTTCGCCTATTTTGTTGCCTTCCTCGTCGAACACGTCGCAACCTTTCACCTTGTAAAATTTGCATTGCTCCTTGTCCGTAAGCTCGGCTATTTCTTTTGCGATAAAGGACTGTTCTATATATCCCTTTTGTCCGTTTTCACGCTCTATAAGAAGATAATTTCTGTCGTTTACGGAAACTTGCGATAAAATCTTGACTTTTTCGTACTTTAAAGCCGAATCTATTTTAAAAGTCAAGTTGAGCTTGGGTATGGAGTACACGCCTGCGCTCGACAGATAATACCCGTTTGAAAGGGCGGGAGTTTGCTGTTCGGAAGTCGTTAAATCCACGTCCGCTTTTCTCACGATATAAGTTTTTTCGTCGTCGGCGATAAGTAAAAAGTCGTTGTAATCGTCGTTTATCACCACGAACGATAAAGAAGAAGTATTGATTTTATACTGAACGTACTCGAAATACTTTTCGCCCTTTTCCACCTCGTACATTTTAGCGTTTTCGTTGAGAACAGCGAGGGTAACTTGCTCTTTAAGCGTTTTGTCGTAGTTTTCGGGCACCAAAAAAGTGTTGGGCGTTTTTAGAGGGAGCGAAGTCGTGTCAAGGATAAATCCGCCGTATAAAAAGAACGCTTTATTTTCTAAAAGGATAAACTCGAACGATACCGCGTCCGCCTCTCCGTAGTTTTTGTTTTTGGAAATAACGTACGTTTCACCGCTGTCGGCGTTGGTGATTTTGCCTTCCGACAAAAAGTAAAGGTTTTCAAAGTCCGCTTGAATTTTGCTTGCGCTTGCGGGAACGGTAAAGTCTTTTAAACGCGCTGAAGAGTTTACGGCGTCGTATTCTATCACGCTTCCGTCCGACATAAGTATGAATATCTCCCCGAACGCGTTTATCGTTGCGGTTTTAGCCGTGCCTTCTTTTTCTTCGTAATAGTAAAACTTGTTTGCGTCGTATGAGTAGCCCGAAGAAGTTTTGCTTGCCGTAATCACGGTGGGGTATTGCTTGCTCCCCGTAACCGTTGCGTTTTTGATTATATAAAAATCTTCTTCGAAATTAACTATCGCAACCACGTTGCCAGCGTCCGTTCCGCGAACGGAAAGCGCTTCTTCCGTTTGAATTACGCCGTTCTCCGTTTCGCCGAGTTTGACGATTTTTATCGTGTCCGAACCGTTTGCAAGCGCCACGTATTCGCCCGAAACGCAAATAATATCGGGATTAAAGGATAAATCGACGTTTATTTCCGATTGCGTTTGCCCGTCGGAAGAAAATTTCATAAGACGGTTTATTAAAGAGGAATCACGCTTTAACACGTATAGGTTTTCGTTGTCCGAAGTAATTTCGGTGACTTGTTCGGGAAGTCGTCCCGTCAAATCGCTGAAAGTGGTTATTATTTTTCCCGTAAAGGAATAAGAGCGTAAATCGAACTCTTTAACGAGGTTTAAACTGCGGTAGCTTATAAGCATTCTGTCGCCGTAAACGGAAAAACCGCTCGGTTGAGACTTTTGGTCGTCGGAAGTGAGTTGCGTTATAAGCCCGTTGGTCGTGGAATAGGTAAAAATTCCGTCGCCCGTAGCGTAATAGATTTTTTTATCGGAAAAACTTGCGTAGGAAACGGAAGCGTCGAACAGTTTGACTTTTGCGCCCGTTTGCCTGTATAAGGCGTAGCAAGAGGATTCCGTAAAATAGTAAATAGCGTGAAATACTTCGTTTGCGTCGCCTTCGTCAACGCAGAAAAGGGTGGTGGTACCCAAGGAATAGCTTTCTTGCTCCAAAAACTCGTCGCCGTTACGAGAGTAAAGTTTTATATCGGAGGAGGTGTTGGAGTAAAGCAAATCGGATATATAAAAGTAGGTCGAAATGCTGTTCGCCACTTCTTTATAGGAAGTAAAATCGTCGCTTATAAGGTAGAGTTTGGAAGAACTCAAAAAGTAGACTTTATCGTTAAAGCACGCAATTTTCGTAATCATCATATCGGCAAGCGGAAGCTCGGAGTATTCCTGCGTGGTTTTGTCGAACTTTAAAACGGCTTTGTTTTCCGCGATATACACGTGGTTTTTGTCCTCCGCGACGTCGGTCGGAGAGGATAGATTATAATATTCCAAGTAACTTGCGGGCAGAAAGGGGGAAGTTGTCAAAACGTTGCTTTCGGCGTTTACTTTTAACGTTGTGTTAAAAGCGAACACCCCCGCAAAAACGAATATGAATAATAGAATCGATAAAACCGTTTTTCTCATAACTCAACTATTATATCATTATTTTACCGTTTTAACAAGAAAATTAAAAAAAATTTTTTACTACTTAAAACATCTTTCCTAAAAGACGGTAATTCTTTTTTTCTCAAAGCTTGTAATTTTTTCCTCTTTTAAGCGAAAAAAAGAAAAAACTTCTTTTCCCCCTTATATATATTTTCTTTCTTTCTTCTTTTATTTCTATATTATAATCTATTTTATTATAAATATATATATATTCCTTATTAAAGGGGTCTGTAATTTTTACATACCCACGTCTGTCATTTTGACAGACCCCCCTGTCGTTTTGACAGACCCCGTATGTAATTTTTTACACACCCCCGTGTGTAGACGGAGCGGAGCAAAGTAAAAGTGAAGAATGAAAAATGAAGAGTGAAAAGTTGAGGACAAAGCTTCGCAAGTGAAGAAAGAAGAATGAAGAGTGAAGAGTTGAGGATATGAAATTTTTATAATAGTGAAGAGTGAAAAGTGAAGAGTACCTAACGGTACGTGAAGTTTGTTGTCGCAAGTGAAGTACGCCTATCGGCGAGTGAAGTTTGCCTTACGGCAAGTTAAGGACAGGGAGCTATAATAAACTGTCATTCAGAGGAGCGTAGCGACGTGGGAATCTCATCCGCATTAGGCAAGGCAACGCCTTGCAAGTGAAGAGTACCTAACGGTACGTGAAGTTTGCTGTTGCAAGTGAAGTACGCCTATCGGCGAGTGAAGTTTGCCTTACGGCAAGTTGTGGAT
>CAZRMT010000073.1:0-3804 GCA_964601265.1 uncultured Christensenella sp. | reverse complement strand
TTAAATTATTATCCTCTTTTCTTTCGGCTTTTCGGTGTTGGGCTTGTATAAAACTATTTTGTGCCCTATAACCTCTACAAGCTCCGCCTTTAACGCCTCGGCAAGCTCTTGCCCGAGCGTAAACGCGTCGTCTTCGGTATTATTTAGCACCGTAACTTTTATAAGCTCCCTTTTATACAACGCTTGCGAAAAACTTTCCGCCATCGTTTCGCTTATTCCGCCCTTTCCTATTTGTCCGACAGGCTCTATCGTTTGCGCCAAACTCCTTAGTATACTTCTTTGCTTACTCGTCATCGTTTTACTCCTATTCTATAAATTCAAATTCTATTTCGCCCATAACGACGGTGTCGCCGTCCTTCGCCCCTTGCTTTCTTAATTCCTTGATTACGCCTCTTTCACGCAAGGTTTTTTGCATATAGCTCATCGAATCCATATCGTCCAGAACCACGTTTCTCGACAACATATCGACAAGCGTTCCCGTTACGAAGAACACGCCGTCCTCGTCCTTAAACACTTCGTAAGTCGTGCGTTTGGGCTTAACGAATACTTTCGGCTCGATAATAAGCGGTTCGGCGGGAGGCAAACTTTTTAAAACGCTATACACTTCGTCCAAAAGCTCTTTTACGCCCTCTCCCGTTATCGCGGAAGTTTTAAACACTTTTACGCCGTTAGGAAGCTTTTTTATAAACTCTTCGGCGTTATCGTCTGCGGAAAACATATCGCATTTATTCAAACACACTATCTGCTTTAACGAACCGAGTTTTTTACTGTAAGAAGCTAGCTCGTTATTGATTTTTACGTAATCTTCGTAAGGGTCTCTGCCCTCTATTCCCGAAACGTCCACCACGTGAACAATCATTCTCGTTCTTTCGATATGGCGTAAGAAGTCAAAGCCCAAGCCTTGCCCCTTGCTAGCCCCCTCGATAAGCCCCGGAATATCCGCCACCACGAACGAATCGTCGTATCTTTTAACAACGCCTAAATTCGGACAAAGAGTGGTAAAGTGGTAGTTTGCGATTTTCGGTTTCGCTCCCGAAATTTTGGACAGTATCGAACTTTTTCCTACGTTCGGGAAGCCCACAAGTCCTACGTCCGCAATGACCATAAGCTCTAAAACAAGTCTTTTCTTTTCGGTCTTTTCGCCCTTTTGCGAAAAATGCGGTGTGTGCCGACGGCTTGTACAAAAATGCACGTTGCCCTTTCCGCCAAGTCCGCCTTCCATAATTTTGACCGTTTGACCTTCTTCGTAAATATCGCAAAGAATTTCACCCGTAACGCCGTCTTTTATCACGGTGCCGAGCGGTAAGTCTATATACAAGTCCTCGCCGTTTTTCCCGAAACATTTATTCGTTCCGCCTTTCGCCCCGTTTTCGGCAAAATATTTATGCTTGAACTGAAATTCCAAAAGGCTCGTCTTTTGAGAATTCCCCCTAAAAATTACAGCTCCGCCGTTACCGCCGTCGCCTCCGTCGGGACCGCCGTTCGCCACCCCTTTATAACGCATAAACGACGTTATTCCGTCTCCGCCGTCGCCCGCTTTTACGAAAATATATTCTTTATCTACGAACATATACCCCTCTTTTCGCACAATTTTTCTATCGGACAACAAGAACATTTCGGCTTTTTCGCCGTGCAAATTCTTCTGCCCAAAAATATAAGATAATGGTGCGTTTTACTCCATTTATTTTCATCTATTACGTTTTTTAACTGTTCCTCGCACTTAAAAACGTTGTTAGCGCTCGCAAGCCCTATTCGGTTACTCACGCGGAACACGTGCGTGTCCACGGCTATTGCGTTCCCGTTAAAGGCAACGCTAAACATCACGTTCGCCGTTTTTTGCCCCACCCCGTCGAGCGTTTTCAATTCTTTTAAAGTTGACGGAACTTGTCCGCCGAATTTTTCCACTATATCCGAACTTGCCGACAAAATATGTTTCGCCTTGGAATTATTCAGCCCGCAAGGTTTTATAATTTCGGCAAGCTCGTTTTGAGTGAGCGTAAGCATTTTGTTTGGCGTAGAATAGTCTTTAAAAAGGATTTTTGTTACCTCGTTTACCCGTTTATCGGTACATTGAGCGGATAAAATCACCGCGACCAGCAATTCGTACTCGGAAGAAAATTCTAGCTCGGGTTTAGCGTCGGGAAAATATTCCGCAAGAATATTAACTATTTTATCTGCCGTTTGCTTATCCACAATTCTTAATTCCTTCTTTTTACTTATTTTAACATAAAAAATCCGAAATAACAATCGATTACCAAACTCTTGCAAGTTTTTTTCTTCTTTCATCGAAAGAAAATATCCCGTAAAAGCTAGAATACGAATAATACGCTATTACTTTTTTAGCTTTCGGCAAAAAGTTACCGCTTATTTCCGCACATATTCCGCAACCCGTTTTCGCCTCTTTGGGGAGCGGAACAACGTTCGCATACGCCCCCAGCGCTTGCATTTTATCCGCAAAATCCCGTAATTCCGCCCGTGAACGGATTATAACCAAGTATTTCATTCGTTTTTCTCCTTTCGTAACATAAAAATTATCTCTTTATTATATATATTACTTAAAGGACTTTTTAGTGAATGATATATTTCGACAACTCGGCGACGGGCGGTTTTAAACCATATCTCGCGATACAATCCGCCGTTTACGCCTTAAACTATTTAAACGCCAACCCCTTGCGTAGCGGACACTCTCTTTCCCTAACCGCAGAAGAATTCGTTTACAAAACGAGAAAAGAGCTTTGTTCCTTTTTCCACGGCGACGACGTTTCCCGCGTGATTTTCACCAAAAACTGCACGGAAGCGTTAAACGTGGCAATTTTCGGTTACGTAAAAAAAGGCGACCACGTGATTACCACGTATACGGACCACAACAGCGTTTTACGCCCTCTTTACCACTTGAGACAAAAGGGCTATGCAAGTTTTTCTGTCGCCTATCCCGAAAAAGAGGAATTGACGACGGAGGACATTTTAAAACTCGTAAACGAAAAAACTTCTTTAATAGTTTTATCGCCCGTGTCCAACGTTACGGGAAAATTTTTCGATTTTACGTCTTTAACGCAAGAGTTAAAAGGTACTAAAATCAAACTTTTAATAGACGGAGCGCAAGCTTGCGGACATATAGCCCTAGATTTAAGCCGAGGAATAGATATGTTAGCCGTTACGGGACACAAAGGAATGAACGCAATTCAAGGCGTCGGCGCGCTTATTTTTAACAAAAGCGTAGAGCTTTCCCCTTTGATTTTCGGCGGAAGCGGAAGCGAAACCTTTGCCCCCGTTCCCTCGTCGTATCCCGAAAGTTTAGAGGCGGGAACGCTTAACCTTCCCGCAATATGCTCTTTGTACGAAGGAACCGTCCACGCCCGAAAAAACCTAAAAAACACCGCTTTGACCTTGCTTTCTTTAACGGAATTTTTAATAGCCAAACTAAAAGAAGTAAACGTAAAAATATATTCCGCCCCCAACGAAAGCGGAATAGTATCCTTTTTAAGCGAAAAAATAGATTCGATAACTCTGTCCAAAATTCTATCGGACAAATACGATATAGCCGTCCGAGGGGGATTTCACTGCGCACCGCTTTTACACAAATTTTTAAAAACGGACGAAGTCGGACTTGTACGGGTATCGCTTTCCCCCTACAACACGAAAAGGGAAATATCGAAACTTATTTTCGCCCTAAAAGAAACCCTAGGATAAATGTAAGACTTTCATTATGTTTACTACGGCTCATACCGCCTCAATAACGGTTATACAAATTGTATATCCACAACTTGCCGTAAGGCAAACTTCACTCGCCGATAGGCGTACTTC
>CAZRMT010000072.1:0-3825 GCA_964601265.1 uncultured Christensenella sp. | reverse complement strand
TAAATTATGAGAATTTCGACGAGAGCGAGCTATTAGAGCACATTAACTTTTTAAAAATTTCGGACTGTTACGACAAATGCCTACAAGCAATAAATTACGGCTTAAAAAAATTTAATTCTTCGATAGATTTTTACAAAACGGTTTTCCCTATGATAACAAGTTGTTATAGAGCGTTAGGACAATCGGAAAAGGCAATAGACTTTTGGGTGAAGAATAAAAATCTTTTTTCGTCTTGTTTAAGCGTACCGCTACTCACCTCTTTGGCGGCGGCTTACTGCGACGTTAAAAATTACGAAATGGCAAAAAAATACGCCAACAGAGCCTATGCTATGCAAGGGGGAGGATTAAACTATAAAACGGAACTATCTCTAGTCTATCTACGGATAAAAAGAGAAACAGAAAACAAATAAACACAAAAAGAATCGTATTTATGTTACGGTTCTTTTTCATTTTTTTGATTAAAACTCTTTATTATGGGGAAAATACTATTTAAAGGAGTTTTATCATGAACAAAATCAATCCATTTTTAGAAGAAAAAGCAATTTCGGTTGGAGATTTCGCCAGCGTAGACGATTATAGTCCTCAACCATACGACAAAAAAACGGCTACGCCGTACACCAAAACAAGAATTATTCTTTTGAACGGCGCAGAATTTGAACAGAATTGGTTTTTACACAATTTTTCGAGAACGTGCAACGACAACGATTTAAGAAGAGAAATTTCGCTTATAAGACGACACGAACAGCAACAACAAAAAATAATTTCGGGATTAAAACCGATTAACGAAAGCGATTTGGAAACAACTATCGGTTACGAACAATTAGCCGTTGATTTAACGGCGATTTTAGCCAAACACGTAAAAGACGATTACGTTAAAGACGCATTAAACTTTGCTTTACTAGAAGACTTTGACCACTTGTATAGATTTTCTAATCTGTTAGAATTAGAACAAGGAATAGACGCCAACACCCTTACGGGCGGTTATACGGAAATTACCCCCGGTAGACCCACCATAAGCGAGCCACGACACCCGTTCGATGAGATTAACCGACATATATCCGCAGAAATTGCCGACCCGTTTACAAAATTAGTAGTAAATATTATCACGGCGGGCGAACAGCAAACTATGAATTATTATATGAATATAGCGGGCTTTCACCCCTCCGAACTCGGGCGTAAGCTATATAGCGAAGTGGCTATGATAGAAGAACAACACGTAACCGAATACGGCAGTCTACTCGATACGACTTGTTCACCACTAGAAAGTTGGCTTATGCACGAGTACACCGAATGTTATCTATACTATTCTTGTTACTCGGATGAAACCGACGAAAACATCAAAAAAATATTTTACCGACACTATTTAGAAGAATGCGGGCACTTGCAATACGTTGCGGGATTACTAATGAAATACGAGGGTAAACCTTGGCAAGCATTATATCCTTGCGGGGGCGACTTCCCCGAACTTTTAAAGTTTGAAAGCAATATCGAATACGTTCGTTCGGTACTAGAAAAAACAGTCAACTATACTAAAGTAAGAGAACAATACGCTTTACTCAACGATTTATCCTCTAAGGCAGACTTTTTCAAATACAATAAAAATAACGTTAAAAACGGCAAAACTTTGCCCAGTCACTTGGTCATTGAAAAGCATATTAAAAAATTCGGACAAGACTATAGGTTTGAAACGAAAAAAAATCCTATTAAAGAATTACAAGACAGAAAAAAAGACAATACTACCGTGGGAAGAACAAAAGAATAATAATATTAGCCCGACGGCAAAATGCCGTCGGGCTAATATTGTTTATCAATAACACTCTTTTAAAACCGCCAATATGTCGTTTTCTTCCATTTTTTTGTAACCTCCGCCTTTTATTGCAGACTTTGCAATTAACGGAAGCATTTCCTCGGTTGCACCTAATTCTCTAAGCGTTGTAGGTATTCCAAGCTCCTTTATAAACTCTGCAAGCTTTTCAATTCCTTCTAACGCGACTTCTTCGTCCGTTTTATTAATAGAAGAAATATTCCAAACGTTTTTGGCGAACCTTACGAATTTTTGCAAACCGTACTTGTAAATATATTTATAATAAGGTACGGAAATAACGGCAAGACCTAAACCGTGCGGGCAATCGGTATAAGCGCCAAGTTGATGCTCTATATTATGAACTTCCCAATCTTGCGTTTTTGAAACGCCTAAAATTTTGTTTAATCCGACAGTTGCACACCAACAAATATTGCTCCTTGCTTCGTAGTCGGTGGGATTTTTAACGGCAATTAATGCACTGTTTATTAGCGACCTTAAAACGCCCTCGATTAAATAGTCGCTAGTGTTGTCGTCTTCACCCGAACAATACTGTTCCAATAAGTGTGAGAAAATATCAAAAATTCCGCTTACCATTTGGTTTTTAGGAACAGAATAGGTATATTCGGGATTGATGATAGAAAACTTGGGATTAACATCCGCTCCGAACACTCTTCCCATTTTTATTTTAATTTCCTCGTTGGTTATTACGGAACCGCCGTTCATTTCGCTAGCGGTACCCGACATAGTCAAAATGCTTGCAACCGGTACAACTTTATTATCAACTTCCTCAAAATTTATCCAATACCTTGACCACGGGTTGCCTTTAGCATAAGCCGAAACAGAAATCGCCTTTGCGCAATCTATTACGGAACCGCCTCCGACTGCTAAAATTAAATCTATTTCGTTTTCTCTAACGAGTTTTGCCCCTTGCAAAACTTGAGAATATCTAGGATTAGAGTTAATTCCGCCCAATTCAACAACGTTTTTATCGCATTTAGCCAAAATTTCCTTTACGCTATCGTAAAGCCCTATTTTTTTAATCGAGCCTTTACCGTATAAAAATAAAACGTTTTTGCCGTAGTTATTAAGTTCTTTTTCCAAATTAGAAAGAGAATTTTTGCCGAAATAAATTTTAGTGGGATTATAATAAGTAAAATCGTAAATCATAAGTCACTCCTTTTAAAAAATTATATAACATTTAATCTTTATTTTCAATAGAAAATCCTTTTTTTATTGAAAAGAAAAAAGCATAAAACGACTTGTTTTGTCGATATTGACTTTTTTAGTAAATTATGTTATAAAATGTTATAAACAAGGTGCAACTTTTATGAAAAATAATGAAATAAGACAACCCATAACGTACTTGTATATAGGTTTATGCGGTTTAATTTTTTTAAACGTAATAATCCCGATACTCTGCTTTCTAGATGTAGACACTTCTATGTCTTGGTATGAATCTTTAATTTTTTGCGTGATAACGACTATCCCTTTCAATATTTTATTTATATGTTTAATTTTGCTATCAATAAATTGGAAAGTCGTTGTATACGACGCTTATGCCGAATATTTTAATATTTTCAAAAAGAAAAAAATATTTCAATTTTCGGATTATTTAATAAAAAAATATCCTTATTCCACAAAAATAGTTAAAAAAATAAAAACAAAGAAAAATACGCGAAAGACAAAAAACTTTTTAACCATATCAAGTTTTTGCTTAAACTATGAAATATTATTTCAAAAATATAACGAGTATACTACAAATAAAAAAATATAACCTAATTCAAAAATACAAGTAAAGGAGATTTTATAATAATGTTGAAATTTATATGGTATTGTATAAGATGTATGTTTGATCTTCTCTCTGCAAGTTTAGGTTCTGTACCAGATGGTTTTTCTTGGAAAGTTGGCTTAACTGGAGCAATTACACTTATCGTTATAATCACTATAGTATTTCTTATCCTTCTCTTAACGGGGGTTATTAAATTTAAAAAATAATTTCCTATATAATTAAAATTATCTAT
>CAZRMT010000071.1:0-4265 GCA_964601265.1 uncultured Christensenella sp. | reverse complement strand
GTTATTGTAACTCGTCGAGGGTTTTTTCAAACGAGGGGAGAATTTTGTCGATAAAATATTTACACTCGGGTAAATCGTAGGACAAAACCTCTTTTAATATGCTTTCTTTTGCTTTTTTGAACTCTTTATTGCCCGCTCTTAATTCCTCTAAACACTTGATTAGCGCGCATATTTTGTCTGCGCACTTGACGAGTTTTGCCTCTATGCTTTCTTTGTCTGGGAATATCGCTTGGCGGTATTCCTCTCTTAACTCTTCGGGGAGCTTGTTTATCAGCTTTTCCGAAGCGCCTTTTTCCAAGTCCTTATAAGCGGTGGTAATGTCGTTGTTGAAATACTTTATAGGGGTGGGTAAATCGCCCGTTATGACTTCGCCCGTTTCGTGGTATTGGGCAATGGTTAAAACCTTATATAGGTCGACTTCTTTGCCGAAAATCTCTTTTCTTATCAAAGCTAGGGAATGCGCGACGGTGGTAACCATAAAGGTGTGTTCCATTATGTTTTCTTCTACTACCGAACGCATTAACGACCAACGCTTAATGTATTTCATTCTCGACAAAAACGCATAAAAATCGTAAACCATTACTCGTCACCTACCGTAAGCGCCAAAACGGCCTTTTCGACGTGTAAAAGATTTTCCGCTTGTTTATAAACCAAGCTATGCTCTCCGTCGATAATATCGCTTGCGACTTCTTTGCCTCTCGTGAGCGGTATCGAATGTAAAAACAAACAATTTTCTTTTGCGAAAGAGTAGGCAAAACTGTTTAAAACGTATTTATCGGGGAATTCGTTCGGCGTAACGTACACCACGTCCGCGTTTTTCATACCGAAAACTATATCGTCGGTATGCGTAATTTCGCCGTACTGCTCGCAATAAGAAAGCAACCTTTCGTCGGGGGCTTGGTCGGCGGGCGCGACTATGGTGACGTCGGCTCCAAGCTTTATTAAAGCGTGAACGAGACACTTGTCGTATTTATTGAAATCGCCTATCATACAAACTTTAAGGTTGCGCACCGTGCCTAATTCTTCCCAAATGGTAAAAGCCGTGGCAAGGGCGGAACAAGGGCTGTCCGAGCCGTTTGCGTTGATTACGGGAATTTTTACGTAGTCTTGCAAAACGAACGCGTCCTCGGGAATAGACGTGTCCAACATAAACGCGGATATGCCGTAAGAACAAATGGTTAAAGCGGTGTCCTTGTTTTTAAGTACCGTTTCTATTTCCGCACCGCTTAAATCGAGCGATAAAGGGTAAGCTGAAAGCTCGTTGCAAGCGATTTCGAAAGCGATACGGCTTTCGGCAAAGGCGTGCTTGGTGATAAACGCTATTTTTTTGCCTTCTAGCGTTTTATCCGTTTCGCCGTACCTTTTTTTGAGTTTTAATTCTTTGGTTTTATAAAGAATTTCGGTTATGTCTTCAACGGAAACGTGTTCTAAATCCAAAATCTTTTTTTGTTTGGTTTTTCCCTTGTGATTATATTGATTTATATCCATTTTTCGTATCTCCTTTTACCATTATACCAAACGTTACGCTTTAAAACAAGAGTTTTTTTGCATAAAAAAACCTTAAAAAGAGGCTAAATGGCAAATTGCATAATTTTTTTATATTATTTTGTGCATTTTGCTATTGATTTTTTCTATAAAATATGGTAAAGTGTATTAGTAAAATAAAAAAATAGGAGTAAACGGACAATGTCAAGTTTATATTTGCAGAACATTTATAAAAAATATCCTTCCGGCGTAGTTGCCGTAACGGATTTCACGCTCGATATCAAAGATAAAGAGTTTATCGTATTCGTAGGACCTTCGGGTTGCGGTAAGTCCACCACGCTTAGAATGATAGCGGGACTCGAAGATATTTCCGAGGGCGAACTTTTCATAGACGAAAAGTATATGAACAACGTTCAGCCTAAAGACAGAGATATAGCGATGGTTTTCCAAAACTACGCTCTTTATCCTCATTTGACCGTTTACGAGAATATGGCGTTTGGTTTAAGACTTCGTCACATTCCCAAGGCGGAAATCGACGAAAGAGTTCACGAAGCCGCAAGAATTTTGGGCTTGGAACAATATTTAAAGAGAAAACCGAAGGCGTTATCGGGCGGACAAAAGCAAAGGGTTGCGCTCGGAAGAGCAATAGTCAGAGAACCGAAAGTATTCTTACTCGACGAACCGCTTTCTAACTTGGACGCAAAATTAAGAGCTTCGATGAGAACGGAAATTACCAAACTTCACCAAAGACTCGGAACGACGTTTATTTACGTTACGCACGACCAAGTAGAAGCTATGACGATGGGTACCAGAATAGTCGTTATGAAAGACGGTCTTATTCAACAGGTAGACACGCCTATTCACTTATTCGATTATCCTGCAAACCTCTTTGTCGCGGGCTTTATCGGAACGCCTCAAATGAACTTTGCGGACGCCGTTTTAGTGGGCGAAAACAATAAAGTTTACGTTGAGTTCGAAAACCGCAGAGTAGAGCTTACGCAAAAGATGATTGATAGAATTATCAATATCGACGATTACGTTAACACGGGTAGACCCGTAGTATTCGGCGTTCGTCCCGAGGATTTACACGACGACGAAGAAACCATTGCTAAATTCAAAAATCAACTTATAGACGTTAAAGTCGACCAAATCGAAAGATTAGGCGCCGAAACGCTTTTATACTGTAAGTACGAGTTAGAGGGTTCCGACGACGTTATCGGCGAAGGAGCTAAAAAGCCGTTGATTGCAAAAGTTGACGGAAGAAGCACCACGATGCAGGGCGAAATCGTTAAACTTGCGCTCGATATCGACCACTGCCACTTATTCGATAAGGAAACCGAGCTTTCTATATTAGAAGGTGAAGGAACCAAGGCTTACGTTCCCGAATATCACAACGCTAAACTTGCAGAACAAGCTGTTTTAGAGGCAGAAGCCGCTAAAATCGCCGCTGAAAAGGAAGCTAAAAAGGCTAATAAAAAAGCTAAAAAGGAAGAAGTCGAAGAAGTTATTGAAGAAGTAGAAGTTACGGAAGAATCCGAAGAAGCGTAATTTTACGGTTTGCCGAAAAGTTTTTACCCGAGAAACACAAAAGATTTCGAGAGGTTTACAAAAGTTTGAGTAAATTCAAAAGAACTCGAAATACAGAAGAAACACGAAAGAAGAAATTTAAGGCAAGCGGTTACAAACGATAAAAGTCGAAAAGTTTATTCTGCTCGAAAAAAGCCGAATTTAAAACGGTTTGACCTAAAAAAACAAAAGATAAATGGTTTAAAGCTGTAAAAAACTTTACAGCTTTAAATTTTTATTGTAAACTAAAAAAGGGTGAGATTATGTGGGATTGTTTTCTTGACATTATATTAGACACGGTAAAAGTATTTCCTGCAATATTTCTCGTGTACGTGCTGATTGAATTATTCGAGCAGAAAGTCGGCTTTTTTAAAAACGGTAAATTTTTAAAGACCAAATGCGCTCCCTTGTACGGGGCGGTGGCGGGTATCGTTCCGCAATGCGGAATATCCGTAATGGCTAGTAAACTGTATGAAAAAAAACTTATAAAAGTCGGAACGCTTTTTGCGGTGTTTATCGCAACCAGCGACGAAGGAATAACCATACTCGTATCTCACGGGGAATGGAAAGCGCTTTTATGGCTTGTGATTTTTAAATTCGTTTTAGCGGTGGCGGTAGGCTTTTTGATAAACCTCATTGTGGGCGGAATTTTAAAAGAGGGCGACGAAAATTTCGAGCATAAAGAAGTTTGCGCGCATTGTCATCACGAACACGAACACGAAAAGGAAAATTTTTTCGTAAAATATTTGCTCGTGCCGTTAAAACATTCGCTTGTAACGCTTTGCTTCGTGCTTTGCGTAAACGCTGTGTTCGGGTTGCTTTTTTACTTTATAGGCGAGGAAAAGGTGCTTACGTTTATGAGCGGTACTAAAATTTATCAGCCCTTTATAGTAACGCTTATAGGGCTTATTCCGAACTGCGCTTCGTCGGTGCTAATAACACAGCTTTATATCGAAAAGGGAATTACTTTTGCAAGTATGTTCGCAGGGCTTGTGGCAAATGCGGGAATAGGACTTGCGGTGCTTTATAAAGACGTTAAAGAAACCAAAAGAAACGTTATAATAACCGTTGTTTTATACTTAATAGCCGTTGCGGTAGGCCTATTGCTTACGATTTTTTGTTAATTTCAGCCCGACTTGCTCGGGCTTATTTTTATGGCGAACGATAAAACGAAAAAAGAGTTTGTAACCGACTAATAAAAGATTTTGATTTCG
>CAZRMT010000070.1:0-4266 GCA_964601265.1 uncultured Christensenella sp. | reverse complement strand
CAATAATCATATCTCCGCCGATTAGTGTTTTTATTTATTTCATTGAAATAAAAATTCTTTTTAATCTTATGTATTATAACTTTTTATTCCTTTGCCGTCAAACGTTTTTAAAAGCGATTCATTAAATTAGACGTAACTGTGGTGTTTTATAATTTATATCCTATATAATTTAAAGAAATTTTTAAAGAAAAAATTCAATTAAATGACGCAAGACGTTAAAATCGCCTTGCGTTTTTTAAGGGGGTTGACTTTTTTATCGTTACGATATACAATTCAACTTGTAAATTAAAAAAGGCGGGACAAAATGAAAAATAATTTTACAAACACGTCGGATATAGAATTTAATTTTACGTTTGGCGACGTAAGCGTTTCGGTGCTATTCGTTCGCTATCCGATAGACAGCGAAGAAGAGAGTGAAAAACCCAGACATTTTCACGATTATTACGAGTTGGTTTTCGTTGAAGACGGCAATGCAGTTTTTGAAACGGACGAGGAAGAGGTTGCCGTTTCAAGCGGAGAATTCGTAATAGAATCGCCAAAATGCGAACATAAATTTTACGGTATAGAAAAATGCAAGGCATATAAATTCGGGTTTTCCTTTAACCAAAACCGTAAATCGTCCGAAAGAATTTATAAAACGATAGACGAAGTTTTTTCACGACTTGTGTGGAAAAAAATAAAGGACGACGGTAAGCTTGCTTTTATCGTACGGCAGTTTCTGTCTTGTATGGGAAAGTTCGGCGAGCTTTATAGAATGAATTCGTTGTTTACCGATTTAATATTTATGCTCTACGATATTTTCGCCGAGAAATTTTTCGTCGATAAAACGGATAAAGATTATTATATTTTCGGTAGAAATGCAAAAGATATAATCACAAACGCCTTGCTTTATTATTATTCGACCGATTTAACCGTACAAGACGTATCGCAAAAAGTGTTTTTGTGTCCGAGGCAAATTAACAGAATATGTAAAAAAATATACGGTAGAACTTTTAACGAGCAAAAGACTTATTTTAGAATAGAAAACGCAAAAAAGCTTTTGAAAAAAACCGACAAAAAAATGATAGATATTTATTTGGAGTGCGGTTTTTCTTCAATGGGCAGTTTTTATTCGGCATTTAAAAAGGCAGAAGGCGTTTCTCCTAAAAAATACAGAAAAAATTTTCTTATTCCGAAAAATCAATTTAAAAAAGTTTAACCTTGTTATTTTTAAGCTTAAAACGTATAAAAATTTTAAATTAGGACACATTTAGCCGACTATGTCCAAAAGCGTATAGAATTTTTTGTTTTTTAAGAATAAAATAAACGATATAAGGAAGAAATAAACGGCTAATGCGAAAAATAAAACTTGCTACGTTAAACGGTCGTTTAGAGTATTTACGTTAGGAGGTAAACTATGAAATTTAAAAAGTTTATACGGTACTTGTTACTCGTAACGCTTTCCGTCGTTTCGGTGTTTTGCGCCGTAGCGTGTAATGATTCGAGCAAGACGGACAATGAAGATACGAAAAAAAACAATTCCGATACGCCTATAGCCTATTTTTCGTTTGACAAAACGGATGATAACGGCAATTTTTACAACGAAGTTGACGGAAAGGCCGGTAAGTCGTACGGTAACCCCGTGCAAACGGACGGGAAAAACGGTAAGAGCTTACTGTTGGACGGCGAAAGTTATTTAGCGATAAAAGAGGACTTGCCGTACGGCAACGCTTCGCATAGTATATCCGCTTGGATAAAACTAGACTATTCGCTTGTTACAAGTTCTACCGAAAACGTTATTGCCGGTTGGGGAAAATACACGCACTTGCAAGATACTCGTTTAATGATTTATCACGGAGAATATTGCGTAACTTCGTTCGACGTATTTAAAACGTATCCCTTGGCAAAGGCTCAAGATACGACTTATTATCACGTAACGCTTACTTACGACGGAAGTAAATATACTTTTTACTTGAACGGAGTTGAGTGCGCAACGGTAAACGCACAAGACGGTTTAAACATTCAGAAAAGTTCCTTATACGTGGGAGGATTTAACGACGGCTTAAAGTTCGGAGGCGAAATTGACGATTTATACGTTTTTGACAGAGCTTTGGATAGGGACGACGTTATTAAGTGTATGAACAATACTTATAAATTTGAAAAGAAAGAGGCGGACAATAAAACGCCCGTCAGCGAAGAAACTGAAATTTTTGATATAAACGGTTCGGCTTTAAAAGGCGGAGTAAACGAATTTGTATATAAAACCGAAAACGCTTCCGTTCCGTTTGAAATAATAATGCCCGACAATTATGACGCAAGCAAAAAATATCCGTTAATGTTGTTCTTACACGGCGACGGAACAAACGGCGGTACGCCGACCGACGTTCGTTTGGGTGGAGAATCGACGCTTGTAAGACGTTCGCTAGTAGAGGGAGAAGAAGATTTTATCGCAATAATTCCTTGTGCGTCCTCTCCTTGGTTAGTCGTTCCCAACGACACGAATACGGTATATCCGTATAAGAGTTATTCTATGAGCGACGCTACGCCTAGTAAACAATTACTTGCGGTAATAGATTTATTGGACGAATGTATCGAAAATATGGCGATAGACGAAAACAGAGTATACCTTGCAGGTTATTCCAGAGGAACTATGGCAAGCTGGTATATGCTTTCCGAAACGCCCGAAAAGTTTGCGGCGGCAGTTCTTTGTTGCGGAGCAGGCGACCCCTCTATATCTTATAAATTCTCGTCCGTTCCGTTGTGGCTCTTTATGGGCGACGCCGACCCGCTAGTTAAATTTGACGATATAAAAAGCATTTACGACAATTACGAAAGCGCAGGCGGTAAAGGGCATTTTACAGTATGCAAAAACGGCGGACACGGATTAGAGTCGTGGCTTTACAAAGAAGAAACTTTGGTAGATTGGGTGTTCGAGCAAGTTCGTAGCACGCAAACGGCAGAAACTAACGCAAGCTATACCGTTAAACATATTTTGGTCGACGAAGAGGGAAACGAAACCGAAGAAAGTTCGTTGACAAACGAAGGAAAGGTCGGTAGTACCGTTAGCGTTTTATCGAAAGAAATAAAAGGCTACGTGTTTAACGAATCGAAATCTACCACTAGCGGAACGGTTTTGGCCGACGGTTCGCTTTGCTTAAAGTTGTATTACGATAAAGAAACTACGACTTACCATACTTCGGGACAAGTAAAAGCCGACGTGTACTACGGCGGACAAGGCGCAAGCGACTGGATAGTCGATAAAGAAAACGGTAAATACACTTCTAATACGGACGATTATGCGTTAATTACTTTTAAAGATTGGAAATTTAACGGCGGAATTATAGAATGGGATATGATGGTTCCTCCGGACACGTACAAGTACAACACGTCTACGGGTTTATTGTTCGGTTCAGTTACCGAAAGCGTGGTGGGCGGAGACGCTTTGACCGACAGTTATTACGTTTTCGGTAGAGCGTTTACTTCCGAATACGTAGGTTTCCACAAATTAAACGGTGCGTTCGGTTGGGAAGACGTTGCAAAACTTTCTCCCCCGACGATAGAGTGCGTTGCGGGTACTACTTATCGTTTTAAGTTGGAATGGGATACTAAATTAAACGTGTTCATTTTATCTTTCGGCGGAAACGTTGTGTCAATGACGCCTAGAAACGCTATTAACGGAGAGTATTTCGGATTTTACAGTGAAGTTAACGGGACGGTGTTCTCGAATATCACGGTAACGCCGAGAGAGTACGTAGACGCTAATCTTACGCTTTGCAATACCAGTAATTTTTCAGCGTTTAAAGACAGCGACGGAAAAATAGGGTATACCTCTTTATCTAACGTGGACGGCAGTAAAATAGGCGTTGCGCTTTTTAACGATAAAACGTTTACGAAAGGTAAAATTGAGTTCGATATGACGGTTCCTTCCGACGATTATCAATACGCTACATTAACGGGGTTGATATGGGGAATAAACAAAAACAGCGTGGATATAAACACGGACGAATATCACGTTACGGGAAGGCACAATAGTGGCGTATACGTCAGTTTTTCAAAGTATTTAAACGACGGCGCTATTGCTTTCGATTGGGAAAACACGCAAGAAATTCATAATGCCGACCTTATGAAAAAAGGAGCTACGGTGCATTACGTATTAGAGTACGACGGCGAAAATTTAACTATTTCCGTAGGAAGCGATACGGTAACGCTTGCGTTAAAACACAACTTAACGGGAAGTTATTTCGGGTTTTATAGCGAGGTTGTCGGCACGGTTTATTCCAACGTAGT
>CAZRMT010000069.1:0-4498 GCA_964601265.1 uncultured Christensenella sp. | reverse complement strand
CCCATAAAGGGCGTAAGTATGCGTCCGCTGTTTAACGAAGAGCGGGACAGAGTGGTTATCGTTCCTTTAAACGGGCGACTTAAAAAAAACGATATTGCCCTTTTTAAACGGGGTGACGATTACGTTTTGCACCGAGTGGTAAAAGTTAAAGCGGACTGTTACGATTTTTTGGGCGATAACAGTTTGATTGGGGAGCGTTCCGTATCGGAAGAGCGGGTTCTAGGCAAGGCGATAGGATATTTTAAGGGTGAAAAATACAAAAAACACCTAAAAAACCCCTTTTATTTGGCGTTTGTAAAATCGAGATTTTTTATGAGGAGAGTTATTAGAAAATTAAAAGGGCTTTTTAAAAAGAAAAGATAAAATCGGCGTTGAAAGTTATTCGACGTCTATTTTTTTAAAAAAAGGAAAAAAATCCATAAAGTTTTTTATAAAAAAGTGTGTTATGTCCATACAAAGTTAAGTTATATTATGATATAATATATTATTATTTACAAACGAAATTTTTCCTTGTCGTAAATTCGGCAAGAATACAAAAAGAGAAAAGGCTCACGTAATGAACCCTGAACAAATGGCAAAAAAGTTCGGGGGGGGGGTGCTAAATGAGCGGAATAAAAAGTAAAATATGTTTTTACCTTTGCATTTTGTTAAGCGTGATATGTATCGGGCTTTTTGCGTGCGAGCAAACAAAAAGCAAAGAAAATACGGTGCAAGCCGAAGAAACAGCCGTATTCCAAATGGAAGAGGGCGTGTCGTATAGGAATTGTTGGTCGGAAGAACATTGCGGACTAACGTACACGGCAACGATAAATAAAACGTATTACAACGCTTTTGTAACCGATAATAGCGTAAAGAAAAGTTCGGTAAAAATAAATTTACTAATAGTGCCTTACGAATACATAAACGGGCTTGGTTCAAGCACGGTTGCAAGATTTGCAACGGCAAAAAATTATATCAATAACGGACAGTATGCCGAGGGGTTTGCAGAAGCCAAAGCGCAAGGTGCAGAATTTTGGTACGGCATAGTCGACGATATGACGAGCGGAGCTTCTATCGACAAAGACACCATGTTAAAGGGCGGATTAAAGACGATACAAACGGAAAACGCCAACAGAAGATATTTCGGGATTTACTACATAGAGGGGCAAAAAACCGACGGAACCGTCGTAAGACAATATGCAAGCTTGTCTAGCCCGAATAAAACGGCAAACAGTTTAGCATACGTCGTGTCCTCTTTAAGCTTGAACAACAGAAACGACTGGGAAATCCAAAATATGACTACCTTTTTAAAGCGTAGCGTAGAGGGAGCGTTAAAAACTAGTTTAACAAGCGAAGAAATATCTAAAATAGATTTAGAAAAATTCAACACCAAAACGGTAAGCGATTTGGTAAAAGCCGAGATAGAGGATATAACCTACGGCGACGATATATTCGGGGTTAAAGTATACGGGGCGTTAGTCGAAAGCGACGGAACGAGTAATTTTAAGGAAGTAACCGATACGCTTGATTTTAACTTAAATTGGAATTTTAATTCGTCTAGCGGAGTTAGTTTAATTAGTTCCGATAAAAAGGAAATAGCGGTACAAGACGTCAAGGGTACGGACTATACCAAAGCGAGCTTTTCGATAAGCGGACAAAGTTCTACCGTTAGTTTTAAAGTAAGTCCGTTAACTTTAACTACAGCTAATTCGACCGCTACGGTAAGCGATTATAAGGTTACAACGCTTAGCGAAATATCTTCTTTGGGCGTAACCGCAACGGTAAAAGTTACGCCTAGCGGTAAAAGAACGACCGAAAAAAATTATACCCTTACGCCGACCATTTCGGGTAGCGGGTTAGGGCAGTACACCGCAACCGTTACGGGGAGCGGTAAATTCGGCGGACAAATAAGCACGCCTTTTAATATTTTGGGAATTCTTTCCGTAAGCGATATTACTACCTATAACGATTTTTATGCGACGGCTAAGCCCGTGTTCCCGACGGCGACCGACGGAATAACCTATTCGTACGATACGAGCAAGTTAAGCGTAAGCGGAAATAAGTTTACGGGCAAGGTTAACGGTACGCATACGGTTACCGCCAACATTAAAAACGGCGTTAGTACCACTTTTAAAGTAACCGTAAACGACGCTTCAGGTTTGGACGCCACGAATTTAAGCAATACGACTTTTAAAAATAGAATAAACAGCGATAAAGCCTCGTTCAATTCGTTTGTGTGCGATAAGGCGAATTTGACTATGTTTATAGGCGACTCGTTTTTCGATACGGCGTTTTTCTCCGACTTTTATTTAAGGTTTGCCGATTATAACGCATATACTTTCGGAATAAGTTCGTCGCAGGCAAGACAATGGGAATGGTACGTGCAGAAATTGTACGAAATAAACCCCAAAAGTATTGTTATCCATATCGGTACGAACGATATTTTCGACGACGGGAAAGACGCTGACGAGGTTACCGCAAGGTTAAAAAGATTGTTTACCAACATACACGAAAATCTGCCTAACACCAAAGTGTACTGGTTTTCTATCGAGCCGAGAATCGGCTCGGGCGACGCTAGCGGAAACGCAATAGCGGTTACCGTAAACAACAATATTAAGTCTTACTTAAATGGCAACGGCTACGCGACCTATATGGACTCGTACTCGTTCTTTAATTCAAACCAAAACGATACTTATTACCGCGATACCGTTCATCCGACCGTGTATAGGGGCTATAACGAACTTATGCGGATATTGTCGGAAAGCGGGCACACGTTTAGTGCAAACAGCAACTTTAACGGAAAGTTGAGTTTGGGCAGTTGGACTACGGCAAGCACGGACGAGTATGATAATGCAAAAATGATTTATCTTGCAAGGGGTAGCTTTTTATATACCACGACCGTAACAGTTAATTCAAGCGGTGTAAACTCTCATATATCGTTTAACTTTAATCATACCTATGAAAATAGATTTTTGCTTTGGGATAGCTCTAGCTCTTCAAGCGGAAAATTCTATTATACGGGTGCGGGAAGCGGAAATCACATAAGTGCAAATATAAACAACTATGCGATAGTCGGGCAAAAAATAAACGTTGCCGTATTAAAGGCTGAAAAGCACGCTTACTTTTTTGTGGACGGAGTTTTGCAAGCGGTTTTACTTAATGCGCCCGCTGTAACCTATTTAACCGTGGGGAGCGTGGATAATTGTTCCGTCACTTTGGCAAATAATAACGTTTATTCTTCTTCTAGGGCAGAATATACTAAATATTTGGCGAAAAGTAACGTTTCTACTTACCAAAGCGAAACGAGTACCGCTCAAGAATTGCTTGTTAATTGTACTGCCGGTATAAACGGCGCCGTGCACGACGATTTTGAAACTTATTCTACGAATGATACACCGAACGGCACGGCGGATAGTTTTATTACTTCAAGAGGAATAAACGGAGTCGGCGGTAAATTTTTATTTGCTTTTAATTTTATTATTAAGTCTACTGAAAGCAACGGACATATAACCATAAACTTTAACAATAGCGGTGATACTAGATTTTTAATTTGGGACGCAAATAGCGATAGTAACTTTGATTTTGGCGGGGTAGGAGATGGACAAACAAGAAGTGGTTCGACAAACCACGCCGTTATAGGGGTAACCTACCACGTTGATATTTTTGTTTGTGATAACCATGCGTATATGTTTATAGACGATACTTTACAAACGATTTACGCAAATATAAAGAATGTAACCATAACTTCGCTGACGCTCGGCACTGAAAGCTGTAGGGTTTATTTTGGGGCGATGACTTTATATACTTCGAACGAAAGCGACCCGTATTCTGCAAAAGCTAGCGCCGTAAGCGGATATGAAAACAACGCCTATTCGGGAATAGTAGACGTTGCAAGCTATATGCCTTCGTCTCCGATAGCCGACTGGTCGACGGAAACGACTTCTGTTTTTGGTGGCAGTCAAGATATAAGCGGAGCTAGCGGAAAATTCCTGCTTACTTTCAATACTACGATAACAGCAGAGGATACTAGCAAGGATGTTGCTCCGCACTTAACGTTTAACTTTAATAATAGCGGAGGGACTAGATTTTTACTTTGGGACACTTCAAAGTCTAACAAGTTCTATTACTGTGGTGCGGCTAATAGTAGCTACGTAAACAGTTCCGTAAACTATGCGACTATGGGCGGTAATATAAGCGTAGCTATTTTGGTGGCGGATAAAAATGCGTATATGTTTATAAACGGAACGTTACAAACCGTTTATATGAACGTTCCTACAGTCAGCTCGATGTCCTTGGGTAGCGAATTGTGTGCGGCTTCGTTCTCTCACGTTAAGCTTTATAATAATACTTCCGCTTACTATACCACATTAAAAAATTCTGTATCTACTTATGAAAACTCAGCTGAAACGGCTAGCAAGATTGTAGACATTTGGGCGTAAAAGTCGATTAACTATTAAAAAACACTTCGGCGATAAACCGAAAAAGAAAGGCTCTTGTAATGAACCCTGAACAAATGGTA
>CAZRMT010000068.1:0-4521 GCA_964601265.1 uncultured Christensenella sp. | reverse complement strand
CCCCCCCCCCGTGAAAATTTGTCAATATTTTTTAATAAGAAATTAAAAATTTTTTTCCTGTTTTTTTTGAGCAAATTTTCACGTCTGATTTATTAAAAGCTAAAAACGAACCAAACGTTGATTTTTAAAGTATTACGCCCGTCGACAATTCGTCGACGGGCGTAACTTATCTAAGAGAACTAAACCCTTTTGCATTTATATTCTTTTATTAAAAGCTCGCCTTTTTAGTCAAGCTTAAATTTTTTACTTTCGTAATCTTCAACGAAATAGCGAACCTTTTTTCGTCCCTTTTGAATTACGATATGTCCCTCTTTTTCTAATTTTTCTTTTTGAGCAATAACGCCCTCGGGGTATTTTTCGTTTAACTCCCCGCCCGTTTTAAGCGTTCTCCAATAAGGCGTTTCGTTGCCACGCTGGAAACTTGCCCACGCAACGATAGTTACGAATATCCCAGCCGTAGTAGGCTCGGTAAAATCCGCTCCGCTAATTCTAGCAAAATAATCTCTTATATCCCCGAGAGTAATCAGCTTACCGTAAGGAACTCTTTTCATAACCTCGTCGTAATGCTCGGGCGGAGCGAAATACATTTTATTTCCGCCGTACCTTTCAATCGTTTTCTCGTCCGTAACAATCTCGAATTTAGGCATATCCTTGCTATTATGCATCATAGCGTTAAAGTCTTTTTTATCTTCTCTAGCCATATTTACTATTTTATAAAACGGTTTTAAAATTTTATCGTTTCGGAAGGAGCGGTAAACGAACTAAACACCGCAGTAGCGTTTTTAAAGTAAAATACTTGCGTATTTCCGTCGTTTTCGTTATACATCGCTCTTAAATTCGGATAGGTGTCAAGCATAGACTTCCTCGCTTCCACTCTATCGTCCTCGACAAGCTCGCCCGACACCCTTAACCACGTTCCGTCCTTAAAAGCGCAAATTTCCGCCTTTGGATTTACTCTTAATTGTTTGGAAACGGGCTTAACTTTTCCCGTTTGTATATACAATTTCCCCTCGAAAATATTTACCGTTCCAAACGGACGAACTCTCGGTTGGTCGCCTTCCGTCGTCGCCAAATAATAGGTTCCCGCCTCTTTTAAAAATTCGTAAACTTTTTGCATAACGTTCTCCTTATAAAATTTCTATTTGAACCGCTTTCATAGCGTTAAGCGCATTAAGATGACTTTCTTCGGTTACCCCTGCGCAAAGTTTTGAGTTAACCACGATTTTCGTTTCGGGAAAAGCCGACTTTAAAATCATTGCGTTGGAAATTACGCAAATATCCGTACACAATCCGCAAAGCTCGATTTCTTCGATTTTTGCTCGGCATTTTTTTACGACTTCGGGCAACTCTAAACTCCCGAACACCCCTTTGTCTACGATTGTTTCCGCAAAAGGTTTTAATTCGTCGCAAATTTCGTGTCCCCAAGTCCCCTTTAGGCAATGCTCGACGGGAAGATTTTTCCCCTCTTGCGTTTTTAAATAATTTTCTCCGTGCGTATCTCTCGTAAAAATAACCGTTCCGTCAAAACTTTTTACTTTTTCGAGTACGCTCGAAACTATTGCTTTTGCCTGCTCGCTCCCTAAACTTCCCGATATAAAATCGTTTTGCATATCGACAACTATTAAATATTTCATATTTCCACCCTTTTTAATTAAGCGTTACGTCTTTAAGCTTGTCGTACTTTAATTTCGCTTGTTCTTTTAAATATTCCAACTCTTTTTCGTTACACGAACTCAACGCTTCGTCCGATAGTTTTTTTGCAAAAGTAATAACGTCGGTTCCGTAATACAAGTTGCCGAGTTCTTTAAAAAAATCTCCCGACTGACGAGTTCCCAAAAAATCTCCCCCGCCACGCATTTTAAAATCGTACTCGGCTATAACGAAACCGTCGGAATTATTTTTTAATACATTTAATCTTTCAAGCGACTTTTCTTCTTCCTTGTCGGACAACAAAAAGCAATAGCTCGTATCCGTCCCTCTGCCGACTCTTCCCCTTAATTGGTGAAGTTGCGCCAAACCGAATCTTTCGGCGTTATATATTACCATAACGGTAGCGTTGGGAACGTCGATTCCGACTTCTATTACCGTCGTAGACACAAGAGCCGATATTTTGTTTTCCTTAAAATCGTTCATCACTCGGTTTTTTTCAGCGTCTTTCATTTTGCCGTGTAATAGCCCGATTTTAATACCTCTTAATCGCTCCGAGAGTTGTTCGTATAAAGCGGTAACGCTCATAATCTCGCCCTCTTCGTCGTCTTGAATTTTAGGACACACAAAATAAGCTTGTTTGCCTTTGTTAATTTCGGACACTATAAAATCGAGCATATTATCGTATTTTTTATACGGAACAATGCCCGTTTTTAATATTCCTCTTTGCTTTGGCTTGTCCACTATTTCGCTTACGTCCAAATCGCCGTACACGACTAACGAAAAAGTTCTCGGGATAGGCGTTGCGCTCATAACCAAAGTATCGCAACCGTTTCCCTTTGAGGAAAGAGCGTTTCTATGCGCCACGCCGAATCTATGCTGTTCGTCGCAAACGCACAAACTTAAATTATTAAAAACAACGTCCTCTTGAATAATTGCGTGAGTTCCTACGACTATTTTAATTTTGCCCGACGCTATATCTTTTTTATAAGCCGTTTTTTCGGATTTTTTTAAAGAAGACGTTAAAAGCGTTGTTTCGTATTCGGGAAAAAATTTTAAGGCAAGCTTATAATTTTGCTCGGCAAGAATTTCGGTCGGACACAAATACGCCACCTGATAACCGCTTTTTAACGCAACAAACATCGCAGTCAACGCCACTGCGGTTTTACCGCTTCCGACGTCGCCTTGCAAAAGTCTGTTCATAATATGTGGATTTTTAAGGTCGGAAAATATCTCGTTTATTGCCTTTTTTTGACCGTTTGTAAGTTCAAAACCAAACCTTTTTGAAAATTCCTTAATATCTTCCGCATTTACGTCGTAACGGTTGACGCGAATTTTTTCTTTACCGCCCTTAATTAACTTAAAAGCACTCGTCAATAAAAAATATTCCTCTAACGCAATACGTTCGCCGTAATTTTTTATATCTTGAAAACATCGTGGAAAATGAACCCCTTTATACGCCTCGTCCAAAGGTCTTAACCCGTACTTTCTTTCAAGCAAAAAGGGTATTGCCGTTTTAGGCGAATAAATTGCAAAAGCGTTTTTAATTATCGAAGACATCACGCCTTGTTGCAAACTTCCGCTTTTATATACGGGCACTATACCTTTTAGACGATAATTTTTATCTAGCGACTCGAAAGTCGGATTCATCATAGTAACTTGTCCGAACTCGTTTTTTATTCTTCCGTAAAAAAGATATTCGTCGCTCGAATTTAATTTTTGTAAAACGTAAGGCGCATTAAACCAAATTACCGTAAAAAATTGACCGTCACTGTCGCAAACGACTTTTACGTAACTCATACGCCTACTTTTAGACACTCTGCTTTGCGGAAAGGTAACAGGCTTCGCCTTGATTAAAGCCATTTCGTAATTATTACAATTTTGTAAATTTTGGATAACGGATAAATCAAGATAATTCCTTGGAAAATGGCGAATTAAACCCTCGCAATTATATATCGAGAGCTTTTGTAATTCTTTTATTCTTTTTTCGCTTACGCCTTTTATTTTTACTAATTCCATAATTAAAATTTAAGGTTGTTTAACAAGTAAACAACCTTTATAAAATCATTCCAAAGATATAATGTAATAGTAAATCGGTTGTCCTCCGAAATACGCTTCTATTTCAAGGTCGGGATATTTTTCCCTCAACGACTCGCACAAAGCCTCTGCGTCTTCCTCTTTAACGTCGGAACCGTAATAAACGTTTAACACCTCGTGAGAAGAATCAACGAGTTTTTCCACCAAATCGGCGGTAACTTGCGATAAATCGTTACCTTTATTCAAAATCTTTTTATTGTCGAGTGCAATTATGTCGCCCTTTTCAAGATTAAAACCGTCTATATTAGTCGTTCTAACCGCATAAGTAACTTGACCGACCGTTACGGAATCGATAGCGTGTATCATATTGATAAGGTTTTCTTCCGCGCTCACGTCGGGGTCGAACGATAACGCCGCAACAAAACCTTGCGGAACGTTTTTAGTCGGAACAACGTGGATTTTTTTGTTTTCAACTAATTGTTTAGACTGTTCGGCAGCCAAAATTATATTTTTATTGTTCGGGAACACGAAAATATTTTCGGCGTTTATCCTAGAAGCCGCGTCCGCAATGTCGGATGCGCTCGGATTCATCGTTTGTCCGCCCTCGATAATTCTGTCGACTAACAAATCCTTGAATATTCCCGATAAACCTTCGCCCTGACTTACGGCAAGCATACCCATAGGCTTTTTCTCGGCTTCGTATTTTCTCAAAAGCTCTCTATTTTGTTCGAGCATGTTTTCGATTTTTACTTTGTCTAGTTCGCCTAACGCCAAAGCGTGAGTTAACGCCTTTCCGGGGTCGTTGGTGTGAACGTGAACTTTTACGAAAGACAAGTC
>CAZRMT010000067.1:0-4532 GCA_964601265.1 uncultured Christensenella sp. | reverse complement strand
GGTTTTACGTTTTCTTTTGTTTTTCGAGTTTATTATACCACACAAACGGGAATATCGCAAAATAATAACCCCCGAAAAATGATACTATTTTTATATGAGGCATTATCAAAAAAGATATAACCGTTACACGAAAAAAAACACCTTAAACACTGCGTTTTTCCTTAAAAAACCGATATTTTTAACAAAAACAACGCCATAAAAAAGGGATATAACAAGAAAAAGCGAACTCCTAAAGAAATCCGCTTTAAAAAACTATTCGCTTGACTTTATTACCGGCACCCCGTCTACGTTTTTACGCAATCTTTGTCAAGAAAACTACGTACAAATTATCTTTTTACTTTGCAATTAAACCTATAAAGAATTCTATATAATCTCCAACGTTTCTTAAACAATAATTTTATTTTTATTTTAGCTTTTTTACCAGGATAAAATTCCGTCAATTTACGCACGTTATCCACAACTAAACACTTATCTAAAAACACGTCTTGTTTTATCGCTTGCTTGATTTTATATGAAAATTTTTTTTCGTTAAGTATCGGATGTATCATCATATTAACGTAAAAATAATCAAGCAAACACAAAAATTGCGGGTACTTTTCCTTTAAAAAAACACTCATAGCAGAATAATAGTTTTTTATTCCATTAAAAAATTTATCGTTTTTTGTCCGCGAACAAGAATCACTCCTTATGAAATAGTTATAAACGTATTCGTTAGAAACTTCAATTTTATCGCAAAGAGAAACGACGTTTATCACAAATAACAAATCTTCGCAAATATTAACGTTTTTACTAAATAGAATGCCGTTTTTAACGATAACCTCTTTTAAGTAAAGTATCCGAAAAGCGCTTCCCATAACGTTCCTTTCGGCGTATAAGAAAAACGGAGCCAAATTGTTTTTAGAAACGTTAACAAGCTCTTTTTCAACTAAATCTTCTTCTTCGCCATTTTCAAAAATTTTTTTTATACGACCAAAAATCATTTGAGTATCTTGTTTTTTTAATACAAACATACTTTGTAAAGCATTATGATCTAAATAATCGTCCGCATCTACGAACGCTATCCAATTTCCAGTCGCTAAACTTATCCCTAAATTACGAGAATCGGAAACACCTGAATTTTCTTTACTTATCACCTTGACACGGCAATCTAATTCAGCCACTTCCCTACAAAGCGAAAGCGTTCCGTCTGTGCTTCCATCGTTAATAACGATAATTTCTATTTCTCGATAAGTTTGATTTATTACCGAATACAAACACCTTTTTACGTATTTTTCACAATTATAAACCGGTACAATAACTGAAATCAATTTATCCTTCTCACTCATCGTTTGCACCTATTAAATAAACGCAACAACCTCCATTTCCTATGAAAAATAAAATAATTCCTTATCTTACCTTTGAAAGAAATATCATACTTTTTTACGTCTTTATAAGTTTTTTTATTTATTGCGCCGTTTAAACTGTCGTTTTCTTTTAAGCTACGTTTTATCTCCGCAAGAAAATTACCGTTATTGACTATATTCATAACGTACCTTAAAACGTACCCGTAATTAACCAAGCCGATCAAATCTTCTCTTCCTAAAATTTTCACGTTTTGCAAGTTTACCCTATATGAGTTTGTGAGCTTATTCAACAAAAGAGAATTATTCATTACGTGCGTTGCGGAAGTCGGATTAAAAGAATAATAATAACAATATTCGTCAAGCGTTTCAATCTTTTCAGCCCTAGATAGAGCACGAACCAAAAAATCTAAATCCTCGCCAAGAGCGAGATTTTCGTTAAAACGTAACCCCTCAACCGAACTACGCCTAAATAAAGTCCTGCAAGAGGAGCCCATAGTTTTATTTGTAAAACCGCCGTCCATAAAAAATAACGACGATACGTCTTTTCTCTTTAATTCGTCCAAACGCGCCTCGTACATTCTCTGTTCGTTTCCGTCGGGGAAAACCCTCGTCCACCTCGTAAAAACCATATCGCAAGACTTTTCACAAGCGATATCGTACGTTTTTTGCACGAAGTCCTCTCTAATATAGTCGTCGGCGTCGACAAACGCAAAATAACTGCCACTGCAACGCTGAAGCCCTACGTTTCTAGCCGAAGATACACCTCCGTTTTCTTTGCAAACAAGCTTTATACGACTGTCTTTTGTTTGTAAGAATTTACAAATTTTTACGCTTTTATCAGCTGATCCGTCGTCAACGATAATTATTTCTAAGTTTTTATACGTTTGAGCCACAACCGAATTAACGCATTTTTCTAAATAAGACTCGGCGTTATATACGGGAATTATTACGCTAATCAAATCGTTTCCCATTAATATTTTACCCCCTAAACGCTTTTAAGCTTCTTACTCGTCCATAGTCACAACGGGAATATCGACAACCTCTTTAAGCTTATCTATAAAAAATCGAGTTTTGCCAGTTTGAACGCTTTCGCTCCCGTCAAAGTTTACGGGCAGTCCGCAAACTATCCTTTCCGCACCGTATTTTTTGACTAGATTTTTAATATAATCCAAGTCGTAAACCAAACTTTTTCTATGCTTCTCCTTGCTTTTTTCGTAAGTCTAATTAAATTTTTAACTTAATCTAATAATCAAAACGTTTTCAACGGCTTCGCTTTTTTTCAAACAATCTTTATCGGGGAAGCTTTTTAACTCCTTTGCCTCCTCCGCCAGTTTTTCCATATCCTCTGCCGTTGACCATAAATATATGTATTCAGTCTTTAACGTATTATTTATGTAGTCGACCATAAACGCGCGCTCATACGGTAAAACGTCTAATTCGTCGTCAATAAAGTAAAGACTCATACCCTCTTTATAAACTTTTTCTCCGTTTTCGTCTTCTGCATTTTCAATAATTTCACATAAAATCGCACTTTGTACAAGCACTCTTTGAGAATAAAGATAATTTTCAGTAGAAATGGCGTTAGCGTATATTATTCCGTTAAACACGAATAACGAACTTAAAACGCCTATCAACACCCTTTTTATATTGTTCCAAACGTTTAACTTTGTTTTTCTTGCGTAAATTATAACCGCCAAAACCACCAAAGGCAGTTGACAACAAAACGTTATCGCAACGCTTTTAGTTTTGAATATAACGCTCAACGCAATCGCCACAAGCGAAACCGCTACCGTTATCGCTATAAAACAAATTTTATCCGCAATCTCGTATCTCTTTTCTCGTTGTTCGTCTAAATTTTCTTTTAAAGCTTTTTGCTTGTAATTTTTTACAATGATAAAGGGCAACGCTAATATTAAGTAATCTTGCACGTATAAATTATGTAACCACAATCCGTTTGAAACAACGCAAATACACGCAAAGCAGAACGGCACTAAACAAACAATACAAATAACGGCAATACGTTTTATCACGCTCGTTTTTTCAAGCGAAAAACTTCTTCCCAAAAAAACAAACGTTACGTATATCGCTATAACCCACAAAATCAACAGATATATTTCATATACGGAACTAAAGCCGTTAAATAATCCTACTAAACCATAATCGTCGCACACGACCAAATTTCTAAAAAACAAAACGTACGTTTTTACGCAAAGCACTATCGACCTCTTTACTCCGAAAAAGGCGATACGCTCAGAACTATTATACGCAGAATCGGCGTTAACTTTAAATATTTTTAAAGTCGCTCTGTACACTATAAAATAAAGAATAAGCGATAAAACGACGTATAGCACGCCTTTTAACGTTTCTATCACCGTTTTTGAAACGCTTTCGCCTTTTAATAAGTCGCAAACCGTTAAAATCGCAATCAGCCCCATAGAAACGCATATTCCGTTTTGATACGTTCCCGTCGCCATGACGTTAAGCAAAATAAAATATATCCAACCGAATTTATACTTCTTTAAAAGATATACCGCTAAAACTCCCAGCAATACGGTCAACGCAAATAAAGGCGACGCAAACGGGAAAAACGTTTGACAACGTACGGAAATCCCAGAAAAAATAAATACCGAACTAAAAATAAATATAAAAAATTTATCGTTAAAGTCAAAAAGAGAATCGGTATAATATACAATCAACGCAACGAAACACAGCCAACACAACCCGTCGAAAAAATCAATTCGCACCATTGAAGTAAGCCACTCGTAAATACGCTGAGTAAATCTTCCTATCCCGTATAAATGCGTAGCTCTCCACTCGAAATTGAACGAAACTGCGTCCAATTTTACGCTGGGGTTAAAAAACGAAAACGCCCACCCCAAAATACCGAGAATAAGCGCCACACAAAAACAAAAACAGCATTTTTTCTTTTTACTGTTAAAATCAAATATCTCGTCAATTCTCTTCATATTTTTTTCGCCTCCTTAATATCCTAGTTATTTTCTTCTTCGTCTAACGCGTCGTATATAACTTCGCAGACTTTGTCCAAAAGTTCCTCGTCGTCGATAAACTCCATTTCGCCCTCGTCAGGGTGAAGTTTAAATACGACGAACTCCCCGTCCTCTATGCCGTCTATCTCTTCTTTCGGCTCGAACGCGCTGTAATATCCGCCGTCGTACTCAACCGTTATTA
>CAZRMT010000066.1:0-4577 GCA_964601265.1 uncultured Christensenella sp. | reverse complement strand
AATAAATATCCGTCGGCGTAACCGACGGATATTTTATTATACAATAGGTCGTTAGCGTAAAACCAACGACCTATTTTTATTATTCTTTTGTAAAACTACGCCGAAAAAGTAGCAGTTAAAATTTTATTTTATATCTAAAAACCGATTTAATTTCCATAATTGTTTATAATCGACTTTTTTTATTTTTAAATCATCGTCATAAGTTACAATACCGATTTCTTCAAACCATTCGACTATTTTGATAGCCATAACGAATCCCATATTCAAGCAACGCTGAACTGCCGAACACGACACACTATCCTTTTCTATAAACAATTTGCAAACGTTAGTGATTTTTTCTTTTATCACTTCATTGTTATTCAAATAGTCAAACAGCTTTGCGTCGTCTTCTTTATCTATGATAACGGATTTTGCAATAACAAAAAACTCTTTGTATTCGTCCATTGAACAATACCTTTGCCCCGAACCGATAAACTCGTCGCTATCCGCTTCGTAACTCTTAGCGTTGTTTTCTGTTTCCGATTTTTTAAACGAAAGATTTTTTTCGATAAACCGTTTAATCGTTTTTTCCTCCCCGTTATCAGACGGCACGTAATACACCCTATCCTTTAACGCGTCGGGCAAATATTGCTGTTTACAATATCCGCCGTAGTCGTGCGGGTAAAGATAATGCGACGACAATTCTTTTTCCTTATCGGAAGCGTAAACGGAATTTTTTAAGTGTGCGGGAACGTCGTCGTTAAAGCATTTTTTAGCGTCTTCTCTCGCCCCGTCCATAGCCTTAATTACAGAATTGGATTTTTCGCTGTTACATACGTATATTATTGCGTGAGAAAGAGGTATTAGCCCTTCGGGAACGCCCATATTTTGCAACGCCGTTAATGCGCTGACTGCAACGACCAACGCATTGGAATTCGCCATTCCTACGTCCTCCGACGAATGAGCTATAAGCCTACGCGCGATTAAAATCGGGTCACAACCCGCCTCTATAAGCCTAAAAGCATAAAACAACGCTCCGTTTGCGTCGCTTCCTCTTAATGATTTACAAAAAGCGGACAGAATATCGTAATATAGGCTGGTATCCACCGATAAAGCCTTTCTTTGAACGGATTGTTCGGCATCTACCTTAGTAACGGTTATTTTTCCGTTTTTGTCGGGCGAAGTGGTTAAAACGGCAAGCTCCAAAGCGTTATAAGCGACCCTTAAATCGCCACCGCTAGCCCACGCCAAATGGTTTAACGCATCTTCTTCTACGGTTGCGTTATAATTTCCAAGCCCTTTTTCCTTGTCGTTTAACGCCTTAATAAGACGCTCTTTTATATCGTTTTCGCTCAACTTTTCAAACTTGAAAATTCTACATCTCGAGACGATAGCGGGCGTCATAGAAGCATATGGATTTTCCGTTGTAGAACCGATAAAAATTATATCGCCCCTTTCGATAGACGGTAAAAGCGAGTCGCTTTGAGTTTTATTAAATCTATGACATTCGTCCAAAAGCAGATAAGTCTTTCTGCCCGTGGATTTCTTTAATTTTATCGCCTCGTCAACCGCTTTCTTAACGTCCGCCACACCGCTTGAAACGGCGTTTAATTTTACAAACGCTCCGCTTGTTGAGTTAGCTATAATATTGGCGAGCGTGGTCTTACCGCACCCCGGAGGGCCGTAGAAAATGCAACTGCCGAGCCTATCCAAAGAAATAGCTCGTCTAAGCAAAGTTTTTTCGCCCGCAATTTTTGCTTGTCCCACAAAATCTTTTAGCGATACGGGACGCATTCTTTCTGCGAGCGGAATTTTTTCGTCGGTAACCATATCGAATATATCGTTCATTTAGTCTTTTCCGCCTTTTTATCAAATAAAATATACTATGAAAAAAATTATCAAACACGTATCCCCGATAGTTATCGTTTTATTTATGGGGATACTTATTATACACTCAAAACCATGTTCGTCGGGGTTTAAACAAGGATTAAAACTATGGGGTTTAACCGTTTTGCCCGCAACTTTACCTTTTTTGTTTTTATCGAATTTATTAGCATATACACTCGATATGAAAAAAATCTCCGAAAAACTTAACTTTATAGGCAAACCTATCGGTTGCAACGGCGTAAGCGTTTACGTTTTTATATGCGCCCTTTTAAGCGGTTATCCCGTCGGCGCACGCCTCGCTTCGCAAGCGGAAAAAGAAGGGTTTTTGGATAAAAGTCAAACTTTAAAAACCGCCGTTCTCTCCTCCGCATGCGGTTCCGTTTTTATCGTGAACGTAGTCGGAAGCACGCTTTTTTCAAGCAGAAAAATCGGTTTTTTTATTTATTTATCGCATTTTTTATCGCTTTTAATTTCAACAGTCGTTGCCTCTTTTATATATAAATCGAATTATTCTAACAACGTGATTACAAACCCCGTAAAAAGTGCCAATTTTTTATACGACTGCGTTTTTTCCGCCGTTAAAACCTCGCTTATAGTGGGCGGATTTATAACGGTTTTTTCCGTCCTAACAGAAGTGACGAATATTTTAAAAGTTAATTTAATTTTTGCTAAATTATGTTCTTTCGCCTTGGACACGAAAACCGCAAAAGCGTTGTTTTGGGCTTTAATAGAAAGCTCTGGCGGGTGTAACGCAATAAGCGTTGCGGGGCAAAGCGTGTTTCACGTGGCGTTATGCTCCTTTTCGGTATCTTTCGGCGGATTTTCGGTAATTTTTCAATCGCTTTCCTTTTTTGACGAAAAATTCAACAAAAAAGTCTTTATACTTTTTAAACTCTTACAAGGATTACTGTCTTTTTGTTTAACCTTGTTATTTTTTAAGATATTCTAACACGCTTTCGGGAACGAGAGCCGACACGTCTTCTCCGACGACAAGCTTATTTTTCACCAAAGTGGAACTAACGGATACGTATTTATCCGGACAAAGATAAACGTATTCTATTTGCGGATAAAAATTTTTGTTTATCCTTCTCACTTTTTCTTCGTACTTGTAATCTTTTTCGTTTCTTAATCCCCTAACGAAATAAACGGTGTTTTCGCTCTTTAAAAAGTCGACAAGCATACCGTCGTAACTTTTTACGGTAACGTTTTTAATGTGTTCGCAAGCCTTTTTTACGGCTTGTTCACGTAGGTCTGCGTCAAAAGTATACTTTTTGTCTTGGTTATACAAAATTCCGACGACAAGCTCGTCAAAAAGACAAGACGCCTTTTCTATAATCTCTAAATGTCCGTTGGTAAACGGGTCGAAACTACCTGCAAAAACTCCTTTTTTCATACTTCGCTCCTATAAAACGAGAAAATCGCTTTTCCATATTTTTTTTCTTTAAACTTTTTTAAATTTTCCGAGGAACAATCCTCGCTTACGTCTTTTTCGTAAATTAAAATTCCGTCATCTTTAAGTAAATTTCTTTCGTCAATTATTTTAACCGCTTCACCGCATAAATCGAGTTTATACGGCGGATCGAAAAAAATTATATCGAAACGCTTGTCCGTGGCACGCAAAAAATTTATTGCGTCGCTTTTTATTATTGTTGAAGAAGATTTTATAAGTTCGGCGTTCTTTTTTGCCAAGGCAACGCTTTGCCCGTCGCTATCGACTAAAACGCTAAATGCTCCTCTCGATTCGGCTTCTAGTCCGACGGCTCCGCTTCCGCAACAGCAGTCTAAAAAATCAAAGCCCGTAATATTCCCTAAAATCGCAAACAACGCTTCTCTTGCCTTGTCCGACGTCGGGCGTATATCGTCGCCCTGAAAACCGAATAATTTTCTCCCTTTGTTTTTACCTGCTATTATCCTCATAATCCCTATAAATCTTTTTGCTCCGCCTTGAAAAAGAAACTAAAATTTCGTACGGAATAGTACCGTAAAGTCGGGCTATACGCTCGGCATCGTCCAAAACGAGCGTTGAATTCTTGTCTTGTTTGACACAAGATAAATCCATACACCTATTATTTAAGGTAAGCCGTCCGTCACGAAACGCACCGTCTGCATATCCGTATTTTATTATACTAACTTTTTCGTTTTTTTGCAAGACATATTCGCCATAAAGAATATTTTCATTTGTTCTAACAACCCTATCCACTATTTTTTCTGCGTAAATTTTCATAGCGGGGTAAGTTTTCACCTTTTTGCTAGGACTGTAACCGTATGTAGCTATACCCACCCTGACCATATCGAGCTGATATTTTTTATCAAGGTATAGACAGTTGCTTGCACAAATATGTCTTATAACTTCGGGATTGAATTTTTTTACAACCGAACAAAATTTACAAAATCTTTTATATTGTCTAAAACAAGTTTTTTCGTTAGAAGAATAAAAATGCGAAAAAATTCCCTCTATTTTGCAAAACGGATTTTTTGCTAAAAGCATTGAAATTATTTTAAGTTGTTCTACGCAATCTATACCTATTCTATTCATTCCCGTGTTAACGGCAATATGAATTTTTGCGTTTAGTTTTTGTTCGGAAATAAATTTTGCTTTTTCTACGCTATCCACGGTAACTGACAAGTCATATCTTACCGCTGTTTCCATTTCGGAATTTTTAAGCGGTAAAAGTATTAAAATCGGTTTTTTTATACCGCTATACCTTAAC
>CAZRMT010000065.1:0-4578 GCA_964601265.1 uncultured Christensenella sp. | reverse complement strand
CCGTTCAATAAGTATAGCTGTCCGACAAAAGCGACACGGTCGCTTCGCAATGACGAGAAAGAAGGGCAAAAAGCTATATAAGCCGTTGGAAAGGGTAAAAAAATCCCGTGACTTTAAAATAAAAATCACGGGGAGAAAGATTATATAATCACTTTATAGTCGGGATTTTCTTTGAGCGAAAGTATTCCCGTTTTGCCGTGGAAGTATGCGTCGTCGTCCATATACGAAATAACGCGTTTGCCGTTTGCAAAAACTTTTATTTCGTCGTTTACAAGCGTTACTTCGAGCAGGTTTTCGTCTTTGCCGATTTTCCCCGAGGCGATTAGTTTTTTGCCGTAAGCCACTTTATAAAGAAAAACTTTTCCGTTGTAGCAAGACAAAAGATAGCCGAAATAGGATTCCTTTCGTTGGTTATCGAAGTAAGAGTAGTCGCTTGCGCGAAGCATTACTCCCCCCGAATATTTTTTTATAGAGGGGTTAACTTGAATTTTTACCGAGTAATCGTATAAGTCGGCGTCGTTTAAAAACACCTTGTAATTGTCGATAGCCGTTTTTTCTAAAAAGGTGTTGTCGGGGGTTAAATTGTCCGCAGAAGAAAGATCTAAATCGCAAATCAACGCTTGCGTGGCGATTTTTAACAGCGTTTGCCCTTTTTCGAGCGGTAAAAAGCCTAAAACTTTTCTGCCGTGGCATTTTTCAAGTACGCCGTTGACCGTTTTCCCTTGTGTCGTTACCGAAATTTCGCTTTTTTCTTCGGATAAGGCGTTGATTATTACGCAATAGTTTCCGCTTTTTAGTACGTTTACCGAATAGGTAAGTTCGCCTTTTACGTAGTTTACTTCGTCAATGGTCGTCTCTTTAACGTTTTCGTTGCAAGAGCGTGCGGTAAAGCGTGACGGAACGGCTTTTATCAAACTTTTATCGGACGAATTTTCCGCATGGGGAGATATTGTGGCGTTTAACGGGCGAGAGCCGATAAAAACTATTTTTTCCGTCGGCATCGGAGAAAAGACGAAAACCTTTTGACCGTTCAAATAAATTTTGCTTTTTCTTCCGTTTTCTATTTTTAAAACGGAGTAAGCGTCCGCTTTAACGGGTGTAACTCTTTTCTTGAGTTTGTTTAAACGTAAAACGCCGTTGTCGCAAAATAATGCGTTATCGCCTATTTTCACGGTTACGGGGAAAGAATTTTTAAAAGTTATTTCCGCAGAGTAACGCTCGGGCGAGTTTATCGGTAAAACGTATTCCGTGTCGGTCACTAAAAAGTCTTTTTCGGTAAAACAAGTAATTTCCGTCGTATCGCCGTAATCAAGAGAGGGGTTTACGAAAAGATTTTTTCCGTCAGATATAAGCGAGGCAAGGTTAAAGTTTCTCTGCGCGTAATCGCCCTTTTCGTCTAAAATCAAGTCGTGATAGGCGATAATTCTGCCGTCTAAATCAGGAGCGGTTGCGGTGGAACTGTGTCCTAAACCGTAAAAATCTTTTTTTGTGGAAATCAAAAGAGTTTTTCCCTGTTTAAAAGTATGCGAGTTTTCCTTTTTGTAGCAATAGGAAATTCGATAGCCTCGGCTTAAAAAATGGTTGCCCGTAAAGGTTAAATATTCGTAGCCGTTTCTTTCGTTTATAAAAGGTCCTTCCGTCCAGCCGTTGAGAAAGGCTTGGGGGATACGCTTCCACCCTTTATAACTAGCGAGTTTTTCCGCAGAGCTTGTTTTTTTAAGGTAAATTCCGTCTTTGTTTTTACGCTGTTTGATATTCGCCGTTCGAGTTAAGATAAATTTTCCGTTTTTTAAATAAAACGAGCCGTCTATTCCGTCAAAACGCTTATCCGTGAGCGGAACGTAGCCGTTTGTTAAATTGTCCGAAACGAAAAGTCTGTGCTTGTTGCCCGCAGGGGAAAAACACATATAAAACTTTCCGCCGAAGTAGGTAACTTCGGGGGCGTAACAATTCAAAATATCCTCGTTGCCCTCTTCGGGCGTTATCGCAGTGCCTACTTTTTCCCAGTCGGTTAGGTTTTCCGAAACGAATACGGGTACGAAATCGCCCGTGCAAAAAAGATAATATTTTCCCGCCCACCTAAAAATAAACGGGTCGGCAACATGTTCGAGTAAACGATTGTAAGCGTAGTTTTGTTCCATGAGTAATTCCTTTTTTCGTTTTTAAAAACCTTATAGACCATTTTAACATAAAATAATCGTAAAGAAAACCGATACGCAATAATATTCTCGATTTTTAGCGTAAAAAAGAAGAAAGAAGCAAATACGAATGTTGACAACTAATTTATTGTGTGATAAAATCAAACAAAAAAGGGGATTAGAGAAATGAAGAAAAGGATTATTTCGTTGATAATGGCGATTGTGACGCTTTTTGGTATTACGTCGCTGTTTTCCGCTTGCGACGACGACAAGGGCAAGGAGCTTAAATTAGCTACCGCCGTAACCGAGCAATATCTTGACAAAATCGCGGATATTTACGATACGCAAGTCGGCTTTGAAGACGAGCAAACAAGACAAACGTTTTTAATCGTTTTAGAAGAACTTGTCGGACAAAACGCGGACTTTATAAACAATATCGGTAAAAAAGTCGTTTATCCTTCGGGAATGACGGATAAAAAGATTATGGATTTTCTTACCGCTTACAACGAGTATTTAAAAAGCGAAGCGCAAATGCAAGAATACGTCGTCGGACTGATAGAAAGGTACGAAACCGATATAAACGTGGTTTTAAAAGAGGGCGTCGACACGTCTATGCTTGACGACGTGCAAGATTTTTCGGAGCTTGTTCAAGTTTTAAGCGAGATAGTCGATAAAGAGGGATTTTTATCTTTGCTGAATAAAATCGCAAGCGACGAGAAAACGGGCGCGGTTGCGGTGATAAGCGACTTAAACGCAAAATATAAAACGCTTTCGGACAGCGTTTACGTCGAGGACGTTTGCGCGCTTATTATCAATCTTGCGTACGAATTCGAAAATTTGGGACTTGCCGAGTTTGTCGGAATTCCCGAACAAGAGTGGAGCGAATTCGCGTCCGAAATAAAAGTTTTGCAAGAATCGTTGAATTCTATCGGGTTAAACGACGCAAGTAAAAAAAGCGCGTACTTAAAACTCGTGTCTTTCGTTTTCGGAGAAATTAAAGAGCAACAAACTTTAATCTACGGCGTCGACGCTTCTAAAAGTTTCGATATGGTTATAAACGTTGCGAAATTGTCCGTTGCGAGCGAAGGAACGGAACAGCTTAACGCTCTTACTTCGGTGACGAACGGTTTAACCGATATTTTAAAAGACGTCGGAAAATCTCTTTCCGCCCGTGCCGAAAACAAAATCGCAACGAGCGACGATTTAATTAAAACTTGTAAGACTTTGGATAAAAACGGACTAGGGTATTATGCGGAAAGGTTTGCGCCTTTGTATTTGCATTCTTACGATTTTACGGGCGCGCTTTTTTCGTCGCTTAACGGAAAAGACCTTTTATGGCTTTGTGCGAGTACGAGTAACGGAACTTTCAGTAAAGAGTTGACCGAATACACTATGGAAGAAATTTTAGTTGGCGAAGAAGGTTTTTATAAATTAGCGGAAATCGTTAGCCATAGTTTTGAATCGGCTTTATCCGATATGGGCGACAAGGAGGGATTTATATCTTCCGTAAATAAAGCTATCGGCGACGGCGGAACGGCTATGAACCTTTTGTTAAAGAGTACCGACGAATTGAATAAATATTACGATATAGACTATCTAAAAGACGCTAACTTTTCGAAATTGTCCGCAGAAGACCAAAACAAGATAAAAAACGCTTATACGGATTTAGTTTTAAGTTTATCTTCGTTTAAAGTCGTTTCCGACGGTTTTCAAGAGGCGAACGAGGCGTTAAAAACGTTTATACAGCCGATGATTGAAGCGTACGGCTATTTTACGGGTTTGGTAAAATAATTTGAAATAAGGAGAAAAAAATGGGTTCAGGGTTAAAAGTTTTAATGGTAAACGGCAGTCCGCACGAAAAGGGAAGTTCGTATAGGGCGTTAGTCGAAATGCAAAAAGTTTTTGCGGAGAAAGGAATAGACAGCGAAATTTTTTGGGTCGGAGTAAAGCCCGTCGGCGGGTGCGTTGCGTGTAACGGTTGTTTAAAAACCAAGAGATGCGTTTTTCAAGACAGAGTAAACGAGTTTTTGGAAAAATGCGAAAGCGCGGACGGTTTTGTGTTCGCCACTCCCGTTCACTATGCGGGTATGAGCGGAAATCTAAAAGGTTTTATGGACAGAGCGTTTTACGGAAAACATTCGCTTTTCCGTTTAAAGCCCGCTTGCGCCGTTGCAAGCGCGAGAAGAATGGGTACGACTTCCGCTTTGGACGATATAAATAAGTATTTTACCATTGCGGAAATGCCTATAGTAAGTTCTTCCTACTGGAACGCCGTTCACGGCAGAAACGCCGAGGAAACGGAGCAAGACGGAGAAGGCTTGCAAACTATGAGAAATTTAGCAAGCAATATGGCGTGGCTTATGGAATGTATAAAAAAAGCGGGACTTGAACCTCCGCAAGCGGAAACGCCCGTTGTAAAAACCAACTTTATAAGATAATA
>CAZRMT010000064.1:0-4584 GCA_964601265.1 uncultured Christensenella sp. | reverse complement strand
GATTTATTTAACTTTTCTATCTCTAAGTGTTGCACTTAGTTTGACAAATCACTATTTTCTAATATCGTATCTTATATTTATACCGTCACTCAGAGCCGTTTTACAAACGGCGTAGGAGTCCCTTCATTATGTGCTATACACTTCATACTACCTCTACAACGGCTATATAAATCGTTTAGCCTCAACTCTTCACTCTTCACTTGCAAGGCACTCGCCTTGCATAATGCGGATGAGATTCCCACGGTTTGCTCTCGCAAACCTCTGAATGACAGTTTTATATAGTCTCTTTCTTTCACGTCATTGCGAAGCCGTTGTAAACGGCTGTGGCAATCCCTTCATTATGTGCTGTACACTTCATACTACCTCAACAACAGCTATATAATATCCATATCCTTTACCAAGGCATAGCCTTGCATATCATCAATGCGGTAGCATTGCATATCATCAACGCTTTGCGTTGTATATCATCAATTTCGCAAGAAATTGCATATCACCAAGACGCAGTCTTGCATAATACCGCCAAGGGGCGTGTAAGATATTCTTACACGCCCTTGGCTTATTGTAGGTTGTATTCAACGTTTCGAATTACTTTATAAGGCTTATAAAACCTCAACTACACCTTACAAAACTTCCCCCCGAACCAACTTTATGCTCTTTTGCCGTCGATAATTTGTTGAATTTTCGCTTTGTATTTGTCTTTTTCCGCCTTAATTTTCTGTTCCATTTCGGCTTTATTGTTATTGAGTTCCGCCTTTATCGTCTTTTTATACTCTTTAAACTGTTTTTTGAAAGTATCGCTACCTATTAAATTTTCAATAAGCGTTTCAATTTCTTCAATTTTTTCTTCAACAGCCTCTAAGACTTCTTCAACGAAATCTTCCAAGTCTTCGAGCGTGGTAATTTCAGTAGGCACTTCAACGCCTATAAAGTCTTTTATCGTTTCCGCCAACTCTTTTACAGCGGTTACCACTTCTTCGGGAACGGTTATAGCGTCCTCTAATTCGTCGAAATACTCGTCAACCAAGTCGTAAAGTTCTTCAAACGCCTCTCTTTGTTCTTCGGGCAAGTTTCTGTAAATTCTGTCGATTTCGCTCTTTATCGAATCTTCCGTAATAGTTCCGTCGGAATTTTTACATCTTGCGATAAACTCGTCGACAATTTCGTCCGCAAGCTCTAATTTTTCGGCAATCGCTCTCAAATTTTCTTCCGAGAAAGCTATTTCCTCATACTTTTCTAATTCGTATTCGGCTATTTCGTAAAATCTATCGTAAGCCTCTCTTAAAAGCTTAACGGATTGCCCCATTCCCGCATTGAGTTGAGTGTAAAACCCGTCTAAAAGTTCTTGCTCTTTGGCTTTGTATTCGTCCTTGATTTTTTCGATAGCCTTTTCCGTTTCGTCGTCCAAATCGCCCATAGCCTCGTTAAAGTCTTTGATTATTTTCATCAAATCCTCAACGTCCATCGTAACGGCAACTTCTATCGTGAGCGAAGAATCTTTTGCCATTGCGGACTTAATAAGTCTGAATTCGCTAAGCGTAAGTTCGGCTATATTTTGATTATCGGCATATAACTCTTTTAATTTTGCAAGTTCTTTGCTTAAAGTTATATTTACGTCGCCCTCGACCTTGACGGAAAAACTTTCGCCTTTCGCCTCGAACGTGCCTTTAATTTTTCCGTATATTTCGTTTTCGTTGTCACCGCAAACGCTTACGGATACCGAGTTGTTGGTTTCGGTTATAAAACCTAATTCTTTTGCCAAATTAACAAGTTCTTCAGTCGCCTTTTCAACGTCGTCGCCTATTATGTCGGCGCCGAATAAAAGTATGCTTCCGTCCTCGTTAAGCGCTTTTACGGACAATACTTTTTCGTTAGCGTCCAAGGTAAGTTCGACCGACGGGTTAACGTCTATCGCGACGTATGTTTTTGCCGTGGCTGATTTCGAATCGTTCCCTCCCGAACAACCGAATGCCGTTGCCATACAAGTCAGGCTTAAAAGCCCTGCCGTTAAAATTCTTTTTAATTTCATATTCGGCTCTCCTTTTTGTTTTTCTTACCTATTAAACAACCGTACGGTTATTTTTGTTGGTAAAACTTAAAAAAAATTTACGCAAGGATAATTTTACCCTTGCGTAAACCACGACAACTAAAAATTAGGAAAATAAGCTTCTTTCAAGGCGGAAAAGTTTATACGTTCTTTCCGTTTTAAAAATATCCGCCCAAGTGAGTTCTTTATATAATAAGTCCTTTACTTCCGTAAACACTGCGTTTAGTTTTTCATCGGAAGATAAAAAGCGTTTAATCTCGTTATAAGCGTTTTGGTCGAACTCGTCCAAACACTCGTCTATTTCGTCGATTTTTTCTTCTATCTCGTCCTCGGTTAAATTGAACGAATATTTTTCTTTTATATCTTCGTACCGTAAAACCACACTAAAAACGTCTTCAACGCCGAAAGTTATTTCCGCAAGTTCTCCTAGCGCCTTATACGCCTTTTCGGAATACGAAGCGAACGGATTTTGGTAGATATACGCCACCATTGCGGAAACACTTGCAAAACCCTGCTCGCTCATTATTTCGTCTAATTCTTCAAAACACTCGGCTTGTTCTTCCGCGCATTCCAAGACAACCTTTAAAAGCGTTAAATCGGTCGTCTGTTCGCCGTCGACGTCTTGTTCTCTCCGTTCTTCAAAATAGCCCTTTTTGTTTTTTAAAGCCGAAATTATCTCGTTAAAACTACTTTGAGAAGTTATATAATCGACGTATTCGGAAGCCACGTCTTTTATATAGGAATTATCTTTTTTCTCTATCGTAAAACTTTTTTCACCGTTTACTGCCGTTTCCACAATCGAAGTTATTGCGGTTTGTATCTTTTGGTAAATTTTATCGCTTTTACAGTTTACGCCTACGCTTATTCCGTCCGAAGTTGATATAAAGCCCAATTTTTTACATTCGGACACAATTTTTTCTATCGCCTCGTCGTACTTTTCGCCGTCAAACAAAAGCCCCGACAAAACTATTTCTCCGTCGTAATTTTCCGCCACGACGTTTTCGACTTTTCCGTCTTTATCCGTCACCAAAGAAAAGGACGGATTGATATTTAGCGTTATATAGCTCGAGTAATCGCTTTTTGGCGGTGTGGTATTAAAATTAAAAAACACGGCGAAAATCGAAATAAAGGCAAACACGAAAACGCAAGAAAGACTTATTGCAAGCTTGTAAAAAGAAAACTTATTTTTTGGTTTTTCTTGTTCGAGGGAAACGATAGCGGTGCTTTTTAATCTTTCGCTCTGCTCGGGAACTATTTTATCAAACTCGTTTTTTAACAATTTTTTAAAGTTCATTTTGCCTCCTTTCCGAATAAATAGTCTTTTACGCTTTTTATGGCTTTGGAATATTTCCAAGTAACCGTACCTAGCGGTAAATCCAACAATTCGGCTATTTCTTTATGTTTAAATTCGCCAACGACGTAAAGCATAACGATTTTATACTCGTCCTCGGGTAAAATTTGTTTTACTGCGTCTATCGTCGGGGTGGTAAAATCCGACTTTTCGTCCACCACTCGTGCGTACGCTTGTTCGTCCAACGCAACGACTCGGTTTTTCTTTTTCAAGTAGTTTAGCGTAAGGTTTTTCGCTATTTGCAACGCCCACGCCGAAAAAGAACCTCTTTCTTCGTAAAACCGAATATTCTGTTTTATTTTGATAAAAGTGTCCTGCATAAGTTCTTCGGAATCGTGGTAATTATCCGTCATAGAATAAATAAACGAAAAAACACCCTTTTTCATAAGCTCGTAAAGTTTTTCAAAAGCTTTTTCGTCCCCGAATTTAACCCGTACAGCCAACTTTTCTAGTTTGGCTCCTTTCATTTTACCTTTGCCTTTTTTATTGCGATACGTTTAGCCCTATTGCCTAAAACGTCGCATAGTTGTCGCTTTCTATATATTAAACAATTATACCTTTTATTTTGTTGGAAATCAACGAAAAATGTTTTACGAGAAACCTTTTCCCTTTTATCCTTTTTATTCCCAATTTTCCCCTACTAACGACTTTTTTCTTGTTTACTGAATTTTTTTGGTAACTCTACCGCTTTTTTTCAGTTAATTCTTTATATTGACGGCGTTTATATATTAAGCTTGTTTGACTTTTTATTAAACGAAAACGCATTAGAAAGCTAAACTTACACAACCACACTTTCTCAGTCTTCACTATTCCCTATTACTTCGCAAGGCACTCGTCTTGCCTAATGCGGATGAGATTCCCACGTCGCAAGTCCCTTGCTCCTCTGAATGACAAGTTTATATAGAGTTTTATACAAAAGACCGTACAAGTAAAACAGTTGTCAAGCAAAAAGCGACTAAGTCGCCTCTGAATGACGAATTATATAGAGGTTTACGTACAACGGCTCGCACAAGTAGTACGGCAAAAGTGGCTGTGCCACCCCGTCATTGCGAAGCCGTTGTAAACGGCTGTGGCAATCCCTTCATTATGTGCTCTACACTTCATCATACCTCTACAATAGCTATACAAATTGTATATCCTTAACTTGCCGTAAGGCAAACTTCACTCGCCGATAGGCGTACTTCACTTG
>CAZRMT010000063.1:1590-4729 GCA_964601265.1 uncultured Christensenella sp. | reverse complement strand
TTCAAGGTATAAAAAAAGGTAAAAAAGCTAACTATTATTCTACGAAAGCTACGTGCGTTTTCTATGGGCGTGGCTCCAAAAATATAATTTCCTCATAGAATAATAATGGGGGAAAACTTATTGCAAGGACGGTAGAAAATGATAAAAAGAGGCGAGCTGTACTATGCGGATTTAAGTCCCGTAATAGGTAGCGAACAAGGCGGAGTACGCCCCGTGTTGGTCGTACAAAACGACGTGGGAAACAAATATAGCCCCACCGTGATAGCCGTTGCTATTACAAGTAAGCTTACCAAAGCAAAACTTCCCACGCACATAGAAATAAGCGCGGAAGAATACGGGCTCGTCAAAGACTCCGTTATCCTTATGGAACAAATTCGCACGATAGACAAAAGACGCTTAAAAGAACGTATAGGGCAACTTTCACCCACGCAAATGTATAAAGTAGAAAAGGCGCTTTTGATAAGTTTGGGCGTTGTGAAAAACGCCTGAACCGCCTTTTAAACAGCTCGCTTACCGCGGGCTGTTTTTTAAAACAACATTTCGATAGTCTTTAAAAAAGCGTCGATAAACTTTCCGAAAGCGCTGGTTTTAACGTCCTTTTCCTCAACTAAAACGCTGTCGTCAAAAGCACGGCCGAAATCGTTTGCGACCTCTTGCACAACCTCTCCGCCGTAAAACATCGCTCCGCATTCGAAGTTTAAAAACAAACTCATATAATCCATATTCGCCGTTCCGACAACCGCTATTCTGCCGTCAACCACCATCATTTTGGCGTGGTTAAACCCCGGTTTATAAAAATAAATTTTTACTCCGTTTTGCATTAAAGAATAAAGGTTTGCTTTCGTTAAACGGTAAACGAGTTTTTTATCGGGAATAAACGGTATTAAAATTTTTACTTCCACTCCCCTTTGAGCGGAATGGATAATCGCCGAAATTAGTTCGCTGTCGGGAACGAGATAGGGCGAAGATATATACACGTAATCGGACGCCTTGTTTATCATATCGAGGTAAACGTGAAAAGCGATATCCGTTTTGTTGAACGGGTTTGTCGAAAAGGGTTGAATAAACCCGTCGCTCTCCGTTTTTTCGGCAAGGGCATACGTATTATAATCAACTTCCTCTTTTGCGCAAGCGTTCCATAAATCGAGGAAAATATGTGTAACGCCGTTTACCGCAAGCCCCTCTATTTTTACCATACAGTCTTTCCAATATCCGAACGGCGAAGAAATATTTGCGTACTCGTCCGCAAGGTTCATTCCGCCCGTAAAGGCGACTTTCCCGTCGATAACGGCAATTTTTCTGTGGTCACGGTTGTTTATACTCTTGACTAGAATAATTTTTACCTTGTTAAACACTTCACACTCGATATTTTCGTGAAGCGAAGAAATCTTTTTATAGAAAAAACTAGGCAAACGGGATATAGTTCCCATATCGTCGTATAAAATTTTTACCTTAACGCCCTTTTCGGCACGCTCCTTTAAAACGTCTAGTATTTCCGTCCAAACTTCGCCGTAGTCGATAATATACGTTTCGATAAAAATAAATTTTTCCGCCTTTTTAAGTTCTTCTATAAACTCGGGGAAAAACTTTTCTCCGCAGGAAAAATACTCGGCGCGACTGCCGTCGAACACGGGAAAACCCTTTTTGTCCAAATACTTGCAAAGAGCGACTTCCGTTTTCCCTATTTCCTTTACGCCGTCTTTAACGCTCCGCTCCGTTTCTATCGTTCCGTTACTCAAAACAGATTTTTCCACTTTACCGCGTATTTTCTTGTTGGAAATATTAAACCCGTAAATTAAATACATCACGCACCCGAAAACGGAAAACATACTCACGAGTATTATCCACCCTATCTTGTATGCGGAATTTCTGGTCGTTCCTATTATTACGAGAATAAATATCGCTTTTACGCCGAAAACGATAAAAGTCAGATAGTAATGCGAACGGGTTAACGCAAAAATGTAATACGCTATCCACGCAACTTGCAATAGCAATAACAGTATTACGGTAACTATTCTGTTGGAATGGAATAATTTCCTTAATTTATTGCGAAACTTTGTCTTCATATTTCGTATAAAAACCTCTTAAAATCCCCTTATAATCATCTTTCCACGGTTTATTTCTGCCTAAATAATGGACGATGACGTTATTTTTTTCTACCCACTCTAAATCTATTTTTTCCCCTTTTTTACGCTTTAAATTTTCTATTCTTATATGCCTGTCGGCAAGGTTATAAACGGCTCTAGGGAATAATTTTACCTTGTTGCCGTAAAAATAAGTCAAAACGTCTTGGTCGAAAAGCGTTAACTTCCACTTGTTTTTAAGCACGAACTTTTTTATTTTTTCTACGTCGATATTTTCACGCAAATACTCCAAGTTCATAACCATAACGCCCGTATTGACGTAAACGTAGTCCTTTTTTACGCAAAGGCGAATGCGGTTAAAAGTTTGCATAAACTTTCTGACCTGCGTGCATGCGTGAAGAGCGTTGCCCTCGAAATCGACGTTGTATAAATCGCTTAAAGAATTATGCACTATCAAGTCGGAATCGAGATATAAAACTCTGTCAATGTCTTTCGGCAACAAAAGAGGCGCTAAAATTCTGTAATAAATGGTATACGGATAGCGTTTTACCTTGGGAAACCCCTTAAAATAGTCTTCCGAAATAAAAATAAAATTTATTTCGCTATTATAGGAAAACTCGTCCGTAATTTCTTTTTTGTCCTCGTCCGTTAAATCGTTTGCCATAACGAACAACCTCTTTTGGCAAGGATTGTATTCCGAAAGCGAACGGTACATCGCCTTAAAATGTCTTAAATATCCGTGATTGATAGAAACTAGTATATTCATAGTGATTATATGTTAACATAATTTTAAAAAAATAACAACTACCCCTTTAAATTTAGAAAAAAAAGTGTTATAATAGAAACATGGATAAGATAATTAGTTTCACAGTTAACCATTTAGCACTCAAAAAAGGACTTTACGTTTCGAGAAAAGACCACTTTACGGGAAAGACTTTAACCACGTTCGATATGCGCTTTACTATGCCTAACAGAGAAAGCGTAATGCCGACCGACGCCATTCACACGATAGAACATCTCGGCGCGACTTTTTGGCGTAACGGCGTGTTTAAGGA
>CAZRMT010000063.1:0-1490 GCA_964601265.1 uncultured Christensenella sp. | reverse complement strand
CAGAAAAATTTTGAATACCCTGATTGATTTCATTTGAAATCAATTTTTCTCCTTTTGACACGTCAGGTTTTATCCAAACCCTGACGTGTCGTTATGTCTTTTTTAGGGTAAATCCGTTCGTTTATTTTTACCGTTGCCCGTAAAGAGACCGCCCTTTTAAAAACCGCCTAAACTATCGCCCCTAAAGTTAAGAGCGTAGCAAAAAGCGTGGGCAAAACGATTATCACTCCGTATTTTACAAACTGCAAAAACGAAAGTTTTACTTCATACTTTTTTAAAACGTTGAGCCACATTATTCCCGCAAGCGCCCCTATCGGCGTTAGGTATGCGCCTAAGTTAGAACCTATTATACACGCATACACCGTGCCCGTTCCGCCTCCGCCAGACTGCAAAATCGAACCGAACAAAACGCTCATAGGAATATTGTTGAAAAGATTGCAACAAAAGGTGGAAAGCGTTCCGTAAAGAAAAATATTATCGCTTTTTAAAATACTTGCTATTTTCTCGGTTACGCCGTTGTAGTCGAGCGAAGCAACTAAAACGAACATAGACAGCAAAAAGGGTATCAGCGGATAAGGAAGCCGTTTAAGACTACCCTTTATTTCTTTTAAAGGTTGCCTTTTAATCGACTTATACACCGCTATTATCACAAAAAGCGTTAGTGCAGAGATAAGCGACGCAATCCACATTTCGATATTTAAAAGTTCGGAAAACGCCAGCAAAAGCGTGCATATAACAAGCATTACGACGCCCGTGATTACTACGGGTTTTTCTATTGCCACGCTTTCCGCTTCCGCTTGCAACGGGGCTTTTAATTGCTTTTTAAACAGCAAGAACAACACTAGAAAACACACCGCTCCGCCGACGAGCGAAGGCAAAATCATAACGGACAAATACTTGCCGAAGTCTACGGAAAATTTAAGACCTAAATATATATTGGTGGGATTTCCTATTATAAGCGCCATAGAAAACGTGTTCGCCGAAACGAATTCCTCTATAAGATAGGGCAAAGGATTTATCTTTGCGTTTTTACAAAAACAGCAAATAAAAGGCGTAAACGTTAAAATTACTATATCGTTGGAAGTGAAAACCGTTAAAACGGAAACAGTGATATAAAGCAAGACGAACAGTTTTACTTGACTTTTTCCCGCCCGTTTAAGCGTTTTAAAGGCAAGAAACTTAAAAAAACCCGCTTCGTCCAAAAAAACCGATATTGCCGTCATAGAAAAAAACAGTATTAAAATTTTTATCGGACTTACGGCTTGGCTTGTCCATAAAGACGAAAGAGCTTTTTTAAAAGGTATACAGCCCGTAAAAATTACCGCAAGCGCACAAAAAAGCGTTACTATCGGATAAATAGGAATATGAAATTTTTTCGTTTCCGCACCCGATAAAACGCACGCAATAAGCCCAACGCACGCCGAAATGCAAATTATTATACTTAAAACCATAATTTTTCTCTTTTGTTTTTATTCTCTATTTATATTATA
>CAZRMT010000062.1:0-4902 GCA_964601265.1 uncultured Christensenella sp. | reverse complement strand
ATAGCCGTAAAAAACCGAAAGTCGTTTAAACTTTCGGTTTTTGTTTTTTATTTTATTTCTACTAAAGACGCGCTTGCAATACTTTGCCCCACTCGTTTTGCTTTTTCGTCGGGTAAAATTATATTTATTTTTAGCCCGAATTCTTCTTTTAAAACTTCTTCGGCTTTATCGGCTATAATGGCACCCGCTTTTCCGCTGACCACTCTACCCATTAAAAGCAAATTCTCCATTTTGTAAAACATATGGTAAAAAGGCAGAGTATAACCTAAAAACACGCCTATATTTTCATAAATCTCATAAGCCGTTTCGTCGCCTTGTTCCAATAACGATTGAACGAAAGAAAGCTTTTCTGCTTTTGTCAACTTATTATCAAACTTTTTTCCGCTACTTTCGTAAAGCCTTATTACGGCGTCTTGTGAAAAATATTTACAGCCGACGCCTTTATCACCGCTCCATTCGTCAACGGGAGCGTTTTCGTTTAAGTCCACAGGGCAAAAGGCAAGCTCGCTTATCCAACCGTTTATATCGCCGTTTTCGTTAATGTATCCTACCGCTTCGCTAGTGCCCATTGCAAGCCCCATAACCGATTTAAGATTTAAACTCATACTGCCCGCAAGAGCAGTAATGTCACCGTCGTTTGCAACCGCATAGGAAACGCTAGGAAATACTTTTTCTATAACGTTTACAAAAGCGTTTTGACATCTTTCTAGGTATTTGCTTTTATCTACCCCTAAGAAAAGAGACGACACCATTAATTTATTGTCGATTATAACGCCCGCGCTAGAAACTCCTACCGCATCTACCCTATCAAGTTTAGCACTTGCTTTTTTTAAGCCTTTTTCTATCATTTCGTAATGATAGTCGGGATTATTTTGCGTTTTCGGATTCCAAACGATTTCTTCGCTGAATACCTCTTTTCCGTCTTTTAGGGCACAAATTTTAAAATCGCTTCCGCCCGCGTCGAAACCTATTCTGCAACCGCTAATAAAACCGCCTAGCCTTATCGGATTATTTATAGCTTCGGGTAAACTTTCAGTGTACACAACTTCAAAATCCTTTAAGTAACAAGTAGACATAAAGTCGTTGTCAAACGCTCTGTTACCCGAAACGGAATAAGCTTTTTTTAACCTTTCGGCAAAAACACGAGAACCTTTTACGTAAATTTTATAACCGCCTGCCATCCATAAAACGGCTTTAACCATTCTCTCGATTATGCGATAATTTTCATCGTCGTTGACGCCGTCTCGGTAAGCCTCCGTTTCAAAAACGTAATTGTATCCGTTATTTCGTTCCACGCATACGCCTATAACCGAGCTTTCCCCGCTTGCTTGAACGCTTTTTAAAAAATTTCGATATTCGATTATTATAGGTTTAAATCCTTTATCTAGCGACGGTATAAATTTCATTAACGCTCCTTATTTGGAATGAATTCTTTTTAATTCTTCTATCGGAAGTTTCGGCTTTCTGTCGATAGTCAACAATCCGTTTATCTCTTGCATAACGTCGGTTAATTGAGTTACGCAAAAACCGCTTATGCTCTTGCAAGCGTAAATTCCGTCGGTCGTATCCTCGTAACGTTTGAGATATTGCTCGACGGTGGTAACTCTGTCGCCATATCCCCAAGCCTCTTTTTCTCCGCCGGAGAAAGCTATTCCCGCATACTCGGATAAAATTACGGGTTGCCCTTCATACTTATATCCGTTAGCGAATATTTGACGATTAGACCTAGACTGACTTACGGTATTAAAACATCTTTCCTCTATGTTGCCGTATTTTTTAACGAGTTCCGCACCGTTAGAAGCATAGTCGTGAATAGTTACGATATCGCTCTTGGTGTGTTCCCAACCGTCGTTAGAAATTACAAACTTACTTTGGTCTAACGCTTTTACCATATAATATGCGGATAAAGTGAGCGCTTGTTGCTTTTTATCGTCTAAAATGTGCATTACGCCCCAACTTTCGTTAAAGCATACCCACGCCATAATGGACGGGTGCGATTTATATTGACGAACTATTTCCAACCATTCTACCAAAGTTCTGTCGACTTCTTCATCCCTAAACTCATACGGAGAAGGCATTTCGCACCAAGCGAACAATCCCATTAAATCGCAATAATAGTAAAATCTTTCGTCCTCGATTTTTTGATGTTTTCTAACCCCGTTAAAGCCCATTTGCTTCATTAAACGAATGTCTTGAATAATTTCTTCGTCGCTTTTGGGAGTTAAATCGCTGTCGGGGAAATATCCTTGGTCTAATACCATACGTAAATATACGGGGTCGGTATTGGAAAGAATTTCTTGTCCCCTAGCGGAATATTTTGCCATAGCCGAATACGAACCTATTTCGTCTATCGCTTTTCCGTTTTTCTTTAAAACCACTTTTATGTCGAAGAAATTAGGTGTATGATGATACCAACACTGAATTCCCCAAAAATCTTTAGTGCTTAAAAGATTAACGGTTAATTTATCTATTTTTTGAACTATTTTTTTCTCCGTAACCGATATAAGCTTACCGTTAAACAAAGCGGTAATCTCAATGGACAAATCGTCGGAATAATTAGCTATTTCATATTCGTAAATAAGCGAATCTTCGTCAAACGAAGGAGAATAGGTAAGGGTTTTTACGTAAGAAGAAGCAACTTCCTCCGCCCAAACGGTTTTCCAAATACCCGTGGTGTCGGTGTACCAGCAACCGTAGTTTTCGTCCATACACCTTTGCTTGCCTCTCGGCTGAAATCTGTCGTAACTGTCCTCGCATTTTACTACGACTATATTTTCCGCCTTAACGAAATTAGTTATATCGAAAGAAAATCTCGTATATGCGCCTCTATGAGTTCCGACAAGTTCGCCGTTAACGTAAACTTTCGTTATATAATCCGCCCCTTCGAAATTTAAAACAAGTCTTTTTCCGCTTTTTTTGGAATAAGATATTTTCTTTAAATACCAAACGTTTTCACAAGGCTTTTGCTCGTTAATTCCGCTAGCCTTGGTTTGATACACGTAAGGAACTATTATTTTTTTATCGAAAGCGGTTTTTTTATACCATTTTTCTTTTTCGCCGACGTTATCGTAATCGAAAGCGAAGTCCCATTCGCCGTTAAGATTTATAAAGCTTTTTCTAACCATTTGCGGTCTTGGATAATTGTCGATATGACAATTAGGTAACTTGAATTCGTACATACATCCTCCGTAATTTATACGTTTATTATTTCATAAGGCGAATCGGTATAATATTTACCGTCGCCTAAAACTCTTATTTTTATCTCTCCTCTGTAACTGCCGTAATAATAGAAATTGTATTCGCTTATCACGGTTTTATCTCCGCATACAATTTCGTATTTTTCAGCCTTAATAGAATAATCCCACCTAACGACTCCGTTTTCAACGGAAGTTATTCTCGGGGCGGGTAGCACGCAAGGCACTATTCTCTCTTTACACGAAAAAGAAAACAAAACGACGGTTGCAGTCAATAAAAGAGGCAAAACTTTTCTCATTTTTTATTTTTTAACTGTTCCAATTCCTTTACGAACGCAGATATATCGGCAAATTGACGATAAACGGACGCAAACCTGACGTATGCAACCTCGTCCAAAGTTTTTAACTCTTCCATTACCATTTCGCCTATTTGTTTTGTGGTAACTTCTTGCTCTAAGGAATTGTAAAGCTTTTTTTGAATATCTTCGACTATTTTATCTATTTTATACATAGGAACGGGACGTTTTTCGCACGCCTTTACTATTCCGCTTTTTATTTTAGCGGGAGAAAAAGCTTGCCTTACCCCATTTCCCTTTACAACTAAAAGCGGAGTAATTTCAATCGTTTCGTAAGTGGTAAAACGCTTACCGCAATTGATACACTCTCTTCTTCTTCTGATAGACGCTCCGTCGTCTGCCGAACGGGAATCGATTACTTTGCTGTCAAGACAACCGCAATAAATGCACTTCATAGCTTCTCCTTTGATTTTATATAATCTTTTTCGTTATAAAAATAGTCAAAATAGGCAAAATATTATTATATGATGCTGATTTTTGTAAGAATTTTAACCGTAGTTTACGTTGTAGTCGTAAACGTTTACTCTTTTATTTTGCTGAAAAACCAAAAAAAGTTTTCAGAATTAGGCGAAAACAAAATAAAAGACTTTCGCTTATATATTACCGCCGTTTTAGGAGGCGGAATAGGTATTTACGTAGGTATGTTATGCCTAAAATACCGTTTGACAAACTTTTTTTTAATGGTGTTTATACCACTATTTATTTGTGCAACGGTTTTTTTATTGATTTTTGCTTTTATAAACGATTTCGGGTTTGCAATTTAACTAGAAAATTGCCGATTTTTAGCCAAAAAATCAAAAAAATACGCTCTATCGACGAAAAAATGCTTTACTTGTATGTATTATACCAAAAATTGTAGACCTTTTCAAGTGTTTTGCGTTTTTTAATTTTAATACTTAAACGCTTTATTCCTCTTCATCGCTTGAAACAACGCTTAATTCGTTATCTTTTGAGTTAAGTTTCACGAGAATCGTATCCTTACCTATTTTTTCTATACAAACAAGCTTTATTAAAAATTTATCTCCGCCTAAAAAACGCTTACCCTCTCTAATAACTATTCCTTCTACCGCTCCTTGCGGAAAAGAAAAACTTACGTCGCATACACGCCCCAACTCTTTACCGTCGGTAACGTTTATTACGGTTTTCTTTTTTAAGTCAAATACGGTGCAATTCATAATAATCCTCTTAAAAATATATTTTTATAATACAAAAAATATCCTTAACTAGACAAAAAACACCGTTTTTCGGCTTATAGGCTAGCTTACCATTATTCTTTGCAAAGCGCTTGCGTCCCTCTTTAACTCAACGCTTTATAATTTTACGTCTATATATTTTCCCGACGCAAAGGCAAC
>CAZRMT010000061.1:0-5412 GCA_964601265.1 uncultured Christensenella sp. | reverse complement strand
TATATGCCGTCATTCAGAGCAAACGCAGTTTGCGTGGGAATCTCATCCGCATTATGCAAGGCGAGGCGAAGTAATAAGTAATAGTGGAGCAATGCGAAGTAATGGTTAATAGTAAAGTGCGAAAAGTGTAAAAGGGCATAAAAAAATCGCCCGAAATTCGGGCGATTAAAAAGTTTAAATTTTTAATTAGTCTTTCATTGCTAATGCGCCCGAAATAATACCGGGAACAGCAACAAAATAGAAACCAATACCAGTAGAGAAGAAGTTCTTTGCCGTCACACCCATTGCTTTCATTTCTAAAGTGCTTCCGCAGAAGAATACAACCGAGAAAACGATGAATAAGAAAGTAACTGCTAAAAGCGCAATTGCTACGATTTTTTCAATAGAAGCTAAATCGATGTTAGCAAATTTCAAGATTTCGAAAACTGCAACTGCAATACCTAAAACGATAGCAACAATACCTAAAATTTTAGCCATTTTGAAGGGGAATTTTGCACTGCCTTTATCAATCATTTCTAAGTATTCTTCAATCGTAGCACCGTCTTTTTTACCGAAAATATTTAAAGTTTCGGATTCACTAACGCTACCGTAAGTCGAAGTTAACTTCCAGAATGCGATAAAGAATGCAGGAATCATTAATACTCCCAACACGATTAAAATAATGGACTTAACCATATTTTTGTTTTTTGCCATAATACAACCTCCTAAATTTTCCTTACTTAATTATATATGTATTAAGTAATTTTTATGTTAATATTGTATCATGCGGGGGGGGGTATGTCAATACCTTTTTTAAAAAATATTTAAATTTTTTTTAAGATTTTATAAGGGAAAATACTGTTTACAATATTTTTACTTAAAGAGGTTTAATCGTCGGTTTGTTTTTTTGTGGCAATAAAAAACACGCCAAACTCAAAAGTCTGGCGTGTTAAATTTTTACGTTGTTTAGTCTTCGGGATTGATTTCGTGAGGCTTTGTCGACGTTAAGAAAATTCCCGCAAATATCGAACCGATAGCAACAATCCACCAACCGATTTGAGCGGTGAACTTCATAGAGTTACAAATGTACACTTGTGAGTTGTTTTCAACGTTTGCCTTACAAGAAGTTCCTATAAAGAAGAATATGCTTATAATAATAAAGGTTATTCCGAGGAAGAACAGAGTATAAGCAAAAGCGTGTTCTAAAACGTTAAAGTGTTTTCCGAATAAACGCATAACTTCTATTACTATTAAAGCTATTGCGACTATACAAATCAAAACGGCTATAAATCTCGAAACGGTACCGAGCGTAAAAGCTCCGCCTTTTGCATATTCCGTATCGCAAATGTTTTTTGCATTCGTCATAGAGGAGAATAATCCGTAAGACGTATCCGTTCTAGTTAAAATTCTGATAAAATCGGGTAAAGTCGTGCTATAATAAGGTTCGTTGCCGTTTACGCTGAAGTTTGAAATATCGTTTGAGTAATCAACACTCCAAAAATCAAGTTTACATTTACTTAAAAACTGACAAAAACCGCTGTTTCCGCCACACATAAGACGTAACAATCCGAATATAAGAGGTAGTAATAAAATTGCGCAAACAACTATTGTAATTATCGTTCTTGTTTTAGATTTTTTCGTCATTTAAGATTGCCTCCTAAAAATACTATCACAAACCAATAGTATTTAAATGATACCAAATTTTTTTTGTTTTGTAAATAGTTTCGCGAAAAAAAAATCTTTATTTAAAAAATAATTGCTATTTTATAGAATTTATTTTATAATTTAGCGGTAATTAAAGGAGAGATTATGGCGTTATATTTAGGAATAGATTTAGGCGGAACTTTTATCAAGGGCGGAATATGTAATTCTTACGGCGAAATACTTGTTTTCGACAGTTTGCCCACCGAAGTCGAGGGCGGTAATTACAAGATTGTCGAAAATATTTGTATGCTTGCCCGTTTTCTTTGCGAAAAGATAAACGTATCCGTAAAAGATTGCGTAGGAATGGGCGTAGGCGTTCCGGGTATGATAGATTCTTACACGGGCGAAGTTATTTTTGCGGGTAATCTCGGTTTTGAAAATTTTAAATTAAGAGACGAACTCGAAAAAGAACTGAAAATAAACGTATTTATCGCAAACGACGCAAACGTGGCGGCTTTGGGAGAGGCGAAATTCGGAGCCGGTAAAGATTATCGCGATAGCGTACTTATCACGCTCGGCACGGGCGTAGGAGGCGGAATTATCATTAACGATAAAATTTTTGCGGGCAACCGTTCGGCGGGGGCTGAGATAGGGCATATGATAATAAGTATGAACGGTAATCCCTGTACTTGCGGACTTAACGGCTGTTTCGAAGCGTACGCTTCCGCAACGGCGCTTATTAAGTTAACCAAAGAAAAAATGCTTAAAAACAAGCAAAGCGTTTTGTGGAAAATAGGAATAGACAAAATAGACGGAGCTTCCGCCTTTAAATATGAGGACGTGGACGATACGGCAAAAGAGGTCGTCGAATACTATCTCGATTGTTTAGCCGTAGGAATCGTAAACGTTGCAAACGTATTTCGTCCGCAAGCTATTTTGTTGGGCGGTGGAATTAGCAACGAAGGGGATAACTTGATTATTCCTTTAAGAGAAAGATTAAATAAAATGATATTCGCAGGCGACAAAGGTCCTATGGTTGAGTTAAAAACCGCAAGCCTAAAAAACAAAGCTGGACTTTTAGGTGCGTGCGCATTAGTAATGTAAAAACCCGAAAAATAAACTTATAGCCCGAGATTTTCTCGGGCTATTTTAACTTTTTTATTTTTTTCCGTACATTTTAATTCGTGTTTTAGGCAGAGCGTTTTTTTCTTCGCCCAGCGGTTTTTGTGCGTTGCGGTAATCGAATCTGTCGCAAAAAGCCCTAATCTCGTCGGACAAAATCGAGTTGCTTTTAATTTCTATATCGAACGTAGCTTTTAAAAATTCTTCCGTATATTTTCCCGCATACGAGCTGTTATCTAAAAAATCGGCAAAATGTTTTAAGCAAACAGATTTTTCTTCTTTAAACTTTTTCCTAAAATCCTCTTCGCAAGAAAACATTTTTACTATCGTTTGCTTGTATCTTTCCATATGTTCTTCAACCGTTTCGCAAACGATACAAGTAGAGGATAACGCCCTTATTTTTTCCGATATTTTTTTTGCTTTTTTCGGGTTCGTCGTGGTAATTATGGCGTCGGTAAAGGTTTTTAATCTTGTGTGGCATTGTAACGCAAGCCCTAGTTTTGAACGACCTTCGTACAGTTTATCGAAATGCTTTTCGCAAAACCCTAGTTTATTAACTTTTGCTCTTACGTGGTCTTCCATTACGGCTTCTTCTAAAAACTGTTCCGTAACTCGTTCGTCTATTATTTTTCTGATTTCGCATAAAGCGCAATAAGATTTTCCGTTGAATTCGCTGTGTATTAAGTTTGTTCCGATAGAATATTTCATAAAAATTTTTCCTGCTGAATTAAGATAAATACATTGTAACAAAAAAAAATTAAAAAATAAACAAATTATCAAATTTTTCTTGCAAAATCAAAATAAATATGTTAGAATGTATAAGCGTTGTAAGGCGAGTGGTATGATTATAAAGAATATTGATTTATACGAATATTTTAATTTATCCCGTCCACAAGGGGCGAGCGGTTACTTAAAAGTAACGTGTCATACTGAAATGACGGAGCTTCCGCAAAAATTGCGTCCCGCTATGTTAGTGGTTGCGGGTGGAGGGTATGAGTTTGTATCTCAAAGAGAAGACGAACCCGTAGCTTTAAAATTTTTGGCTCAGGGTTATAACTGTTTTTCGTTGGATTATACGGTAAAAACTCACGGTTATCCCGTTCAACTCGTAGAAATTGCAATGGCAATGGCTTACATTCGTGAAAACGCAAAAGAGTATTCCGTTAATTCGGAGCTCGTCGGCGCAGTCGGTTTTTCTGCAGGCGGTCATTTAGTTGCCAGCCTAACCATGTGTTATAACGATGAAAATATAGCAAAAGCTATCGGTAAATCGGGCGATTTCGTAAAACCGAATGCGGTTATATTATCTTACTCGGTGTTAGATTTATTCGTTTTAGATATGAGGCACACCACACGTAAGATAGTGACTAACGATAAAAGCGATTTAGTTAAGTATTTAGATGTAGCGACAAACGTTCATAAAGATTGTCCGCCCGCATTTATTTGGGCGACGAAAGAGGACGATTTGGTAGACGCTTCCGCGTCGTTAAAGTTTGCTTTAGAGTACCAAAAATTAGCTCTTCCGTACGAACTTCATATTTTTGAGAAGGGTTGGCACGGTTTAAGCATTGCGGAGGAAGACGTTAATTGCGACGACAAGGGTAACGGTCTTACTTTTGACTGTGCGTTGTGGTTCGATTTAGCTATAAAATTCTTAAAAAATCACGGTTTTAGGTTAAAGTATATCAAATGAGATGCCTCTTTGCGTATAATCCCGTAAGCGGAAAAGGAAAAATAAAGAAAAAGCTTGGGTACATAACCGAAAGGCTTGTTGAAAAGTACGACGAAGTCGTTGTTTACGAAACCAAGCAAGCGGGTGATATCGTCAATATCGCAAAACGTGCCGTAGAGTTCGATGCGTTTATCTTTTCCGGCGGAGACGGAACTTTTAACGAAGTTTTAACGGGGCTTGGGGAACACGGCAAAGACGTGGTTTTAGGTTATATTCCGACGGGAACGGTTAATGACGTTGCCCGCACTATGAAAATAAAAAGGAATATAAAAAAAGCGTTAAACGTTATAATAAACGGAGAGGCGAAAAACTTTGACGTTTTAAAGGTTAACGATAGATATTCGGCATATTTCGTCGGCTGTGGCGCTATGATGACGTGTTCTTATTCTGCCAATCAGGATAAAAAGCACAAATTCGGCAAAATGGCGTACGTTGGGTACATTCTCAAAAACGATTTAAAATTCAACGCTTTCGATTTAGAGTATTCTTTTGACGGCGGAGAAGAAAAGAAATGTAAAGCCGTAATGGTTATGGTAATCAACAGTAGGTCGCTTTCGTCGTTTAAGGTCGATAAAAAAGCCGATTTACACGACGGAAAAGTCGACGTAATGATTATCAAAGAAAGAAAGCGTCACAACAAGTTTATTTCAACCGTTATAGGGTTATTTAGAACGGTAAGATTTTTCTTGTTCGGGTATAATTTTAGCAAGAACAGAAAATACGTTGACAGTTTTTGTTGTTCTTCCGTTAAAATGAGTAGAGCGGACGAGGGCGATTGGAATTACGACGGAGAAAGAGGCGATAAAGGAACTGTAAATATCAACGTTATAAAAGACGGAATGAAGTTGATAGTTCCCAAAAAAATTAAATAAGCTTAAACGCTACTGTGGCTCAGTCGGTAGAGCAGCTGATTCGTAATCAGCAGGTCGCCGGTT
>CAZRMT010000060.1:0-5447 GCA_964601265.1 uncultured Christensenella sp. | reverse complement strand
AGCATACTTTGCGTTGTTCGCTGAATAATTCTTGCTTAAATCCCAAGAAGAGTCCGCTACTGCGTCGGCACAATTTCCAAGCGTTTTATTGTCTTTTGCAGAAGCAAATCCGTTATATCCTCCACTTTGAATTATCGAAGGAAAGTCGACAAAGCAATAATCGTGGTCTATATTAGTAGACGAAGCGCCTACGGCAGTTCCTCTTTTTGTTGAAGCCGTATCATACCCGTCTCCATCAAACTGCCACATACAAGTATTGTAAGAACTATAAATATTGTTAAAATAGGATACTTGGTCGGTATAACCGTAATGAGCAACCCATGCCGAACACTTTAACGAGGAATGGTCGAAATAACTTCTAAAATTGCTTCCACCTACGTACATAGCGGAATAATATCCCGCATCGTTCATTTTTTGAACGAAAGCGTTTACTATAGCCGTATTTTGAGCTTTTGTTTTTGCGGTTATAACGCTTTGTTGTTCGTAATCGAAAAATACGGGGAAAGTCATATAACCGTTATTAAACCCAAGCGTTGCAAGTTGATTTATAACCCAAGTCGCCTCGTTTTCCGCCTCTGCAACGCTTGTTGCAAGTGAAAATATGTAACAGCCCAAATGAAGCCCCGCCGATTTTGCGTCGGTCATATAGGTTTTAAATTTGCTGTCCAAACTCGTTCCGTAACCGATACGACAAATTACGAAGTCGGCGTAATTTTTCATTACGTTAAAGTTAACTGAGCCTTGATGGACGGAAATATCGTAACCGAAATATTTAACGTCGCTTTGCGTCCAAGTTTGAGCGTTTGCAACACTAGGTTTTTTTCTTTCGCTTATGCCTAAAACGACGAAAACCGAGCAAAGCAAAACCAACACTCCGATAGAAATCCTTTTAAAAAGCTTTTGCATCTTAAAATTATTCCTCCCTTTTTTATAATATTATTCTATTATACATTTTATCATAAAAATTTATTTGATTCAATACCTTTACGTAAAATTTATCGTTTTTCAAACATACCGACTTAATACGTTTTACACGTTAAAAAACAACCGCCGTTAAGCGGTTGTTAAACTTATTTATGATTTATAAATTACGGTATAAACTATATCTTGATTAAAGTCGCCGAATTTTTCCCCGAAAAGATTAAATCCGCCTATATGTTCGGCTTCGGGCTTAACCTCTATTCTTAAAAGCACCCTGTCGTCAGCGCCGTCGAATACTTCTTTTAGCGAAAGTTCGCCCGCTTTATTGCCGTTTAGCATTATACCGTTTTCGGACACGACCACGGTTACAAGCTGACCGTATTTAGTGCTTTCCTTATACCACCAAGAAGGCGTATATTTTCCGTACCTATCGCCGTAATCACCAAGGGCGGTATAAGTGCATAATTCTTTCCCGTTTAAAGAAAAGGTAATATCGCTCGGATAATCATTGTTATATCCTCTCGCCTCGGAACAAATTTCAAGCGAAAACATAAATTTTTCAACTTCGCCTTGTTTAAGAAAATCGGTAGGCAAAGCGTATTCCACGAAACACGCCCCGCATGACCATAATATCTCCGCTTTATGCCTTTCGGGAATAAACGTTTTACTCGGTTCGCTTTCCATAAGCTGTTCTTGTTCGGACGCAAAACCGCATTTATCCGAAAATTTTGCGTTTACATAATCACCTATTTTAACGGACTTAGAAACAACTTCTTGTTTTTTATCGTTAAATGATTTTCTTAACGACAACACAACCTTTTTAGCGTCGTAAGAAAACCATTTTATCGTCTTTTTGGTTTTTTGAGAATAATCTATCTTTATTAAGTTTGCTTGTTCCAATAAATCCAAGTGAAACGAACAAGAGGACGCAGGTAAATCCATAATATTACATATTTCGGAGAGCGTTCTCGGTTTTTCGTTTAACAGCTTTAAAATATTTATTCTTACGTCGGAAGACAACGCTTTACCCGTTAAAATAATCAGGTCGAAATCCTTTTCTTCCTCGACGCTTAAAAATATACAGTCGTTCATTTCCCCTCCACTAATTTAAGCATAGCAACACGATTGCGCCTATACCTATAATTACGCCTATCCACTGTCTTAAAGAAAGTCTTTCTTTAAAAATTATAACCGAAAAAGTAATAGTAAGCACCGCTCCTCCGCCGTTTAGAAGCGGGAAAAGTACCGCACTGTTTATTACGCCCGATAAATACAGGTTGAGTTTATTGTTCACCGCCGAACAAATTCCGCAGACTATTACCATTACTATAATCAACGCCAAACTTTTACCCTTTTCAAACCTGACCTTTTCCTTTTTATATGCGAAAAAAGAAAAAGCCAAGGATAAACAAAACGCACAGATAAAAGCCGTAATCAAAAACGAACCGGACTCGACGGCATAATCGGATTTTTGGTGAATTTTTTGCATTACGCCAATAGAGCCCGTTACCACGAAAAGTATTACGGCATACAAAAACCATTTTTTAGAAAAACCTTTATCCTTTTCGTTTTTTAAAAGAGCAAGCACAATAGATACAACCATTAACAAAATTCCTATTATTTGTAACGTTTTTATTTTTTCGTGCCAGATAATACTCCCCGCCAACACGGGAATTATGGTAGAAAAAGCCGTAATAATGCTTGTAAAAGACAACGGCCCGTGTTCTATGGCGTTTAAAAATACCACGGTTTGCGTAAAGGTCGCAAGTCCGAAAGCAATCCCCAGCCACACGGTAAAAGACGAAGTTTTTTCAAAACCGAAACAGCATAAAACCGCCAACGCAACAAAATTCATTGCGCTAACGAAAAAGTATTGATAAAACGTATTAGCACCCGCTTGTTTAGTGTAAGCCTTTTTTAAAAGCTCGAAAACGAGGCACGCCGTCATAGTAATGAAAATTAAAAAGTAATTCATAAGTTGTCCTTTATCGTAAAAACGGAAAACAGGCTAATTTTTTATACCGAATCCGTAGTTGTCGATTATCATATTAACGCTGTCGGCAGGCTTAGTGGTTCCCGCATAGCCTATCGCAAAATTGCGTAACTCGGCAAGCGTTATTTCTTTATAGAAAGTTCCCTTACCCGAGCTTAAAGAAACGTCGGTTCTAACTCCCGAAACGTTCCAATACTGGAAAACAAACCCCTCGGAAGTCGTTTCGTAGTCAAAGGTTATAAACGCCTTTCCTGCCGTTCCAAGAGCAAACTCCCACCATTGTAATCCGTTATTGATGGCAGAATTTACAAAGGTCATAACTTTATTATCGTTATTTGCGCCGTTAGCCCAATTCGTTGACCACGACTCCACGGCGTTGCCGGGGGTATATTTTAAAGCTTTGCCTCCGTTGTAATCGACAATTTCTCTGACGGAAGTGTCTTGACAAGATTTTACGTTACCACTGCTTTCCTCGTTGATATACGTTTCGTCGTAATTCGTATAGAACACGGTATTACTCGTAACGGTAAAAGTTCCCTTTTGCCCACTGGAAAAAGTAAGAGTAAACGTTTCCGTTCCGTAAATTTGGTCTATAAAAGATTTATAGAACGACAAAGTGGAATTCGTAAGTATTCTTATATGGCTTAACGACATATAGCCGTTGTTTTCGTCGTAGTTGTCGACGTCGCTATCGGTATCGACCGTATTATCCCAGTAGTTTGTACCCGTACGCTTTATAGAAGTAACGACTACGTCGTTAAAATTACCCAAAACAAATAGATAATCTTGCCCGTACTCAACGGAAAGCGAAACGGTATCCAAAGTCGCCGTTTCGGTTATTCCGAAACCAAAGTTGTCTATCAAAAGATACTTATCCGTGCTAGGTTTTTGGGTTCCTTTATACCCGATAGCGAACGCTTTAAGCAAGGATAAGTCGAGTTTCAAATAAAAATTCCCCTCTCCTTTTAATTCAATATCGGGCTGTTTTCCGCTTGTAAACCAATACTGAAAAACAAAATTATCGTCCCCTACAGCCTTGTAATCAAAGGTAACGAACAGCACTCCGCTATCGCCCATAGGCACGTCCCACCATTCCCAATCGGAAGAAACGGAAGAATTTATAAAAGTGAGAATTTTATTATCGTTATCCGAGCCACTACTCCAATTTTCAGTACACGCTCTTTGCGCATTGCCGGGAGTATACTTTAAAGCTTTTCCGCCGTTATAGTCCGCAAGCGAAACTAAATAGTTATCTTGATACGCCCTTGAATAAACGTCCTTATTTTCGTCCTCGTAATAAATACTCGTTTCGTCGTAGTTGCTGAAATATATAGTCGTACTCGTCAAAGTAAACCGAATGGTTTTGCCGTTTGAAAAAGTTACGTCGAAAGTTTCGGTGTCGTAACACTGATTTACCAAAGCGTTTGTTACCGTATCGGAAAAATACAACCTGTTTTTCGTTAAAGTTAAATAATTTACGGGCAATTCCCCAGCAGAACTATCGTAACACAGCCTTTGCACCGTGTTATCCCAGTCGGCTATAGCTTTATCTGGTCCAGTCCTCTTTATTCTCGTTACCGCTACGTTTTGAAAATTCCCCTCGACAAAATAGGTTTTCGTAAAACAGTCAAAATCGTCGGTAGTTCCCTCGTAGTTTACTTGCAAACGAGAATAGTCGGCATTTGCGATTTTTTCGGTAGAGCCGTTCCAATTTGCGTAAAGCTCGGTTAAAGGCGAAGTAAACTCGCAAGTTTGCACCTTTTCGCCACCGTCCGCCTTATCGGACACGCCCGTGAATTCTAACCCGAGAGAATTATTTATAGCCGTTAAAGACTCCGTTATGCTATCGTCGTAAACCACGGTTTTCAAGTTTGCTTTTAACATTTGCAAACAACAATCCTCTATCGACGCTCCGATATATCTCGTCCTGCCTATGCCCGACGAATCGGAATAACTATCGGGCATTCCGTGTCCTTTTGCAGAATAATACCACTTTTCGTCCAAATAGTCAAACGAACCGCCGTAGGAAAACACGTAACCGTTGTGGTCTGTGAGATATTTTACGGAATTTTCCGTTTTCCCCACCAAAATAGGATAATTAGGGTAATCGTCGTCCACTAAAAACGCTGTTCCGACAAAAGCAAATTCGTCGTTATACTTGTAGTAATTTCTGTCTTTTAACACACAAATAACTTGACCGGCGCTGTTTGCCATACTGTTTTGTACGTTGGCTTGCGAATTAACAAAGTAAACGTATTTATTTTGTTCTATATTAAAAGAAAAAGAATTTTTTTCGGAAAAACTACCCACGCCGTTTACCGTTGCGACGTATTCCCCGAAACCGTTACCCGAAATTTCGGGCGTAAAAGTATAAGTTTTTTCGTTTAATCTTTTTCCGTTAGGCGAATAGATTATATCTGCAACGACTTTAAGTGAAGAAATATCGCTTGACCTATTTACGCTATAATCGTCAACACGCATAGTGGCGTAACTTTCGTTTACGGGTAAGGGATTAACTTTAAAGTTTACGGTG
>CAZRMT010000059.1:0-5893 GCA_964601265.1 uncultured Christensenella sp. | reverse complement strand
GCAACTCGTTTTATCGCTTCGTTTTTGCTTAGTCCTTGGTCAAGGTAAACTTGCAAATGTTCGCCTATATTATCGGGAAAAGCCTTTTTTTCGCCGTTTCCTTGCACGATTAACACGAACTCGCCTTTTACTTCGCCCGAGTATCCGTCGGACAAATTAAACTCTATTCTCTCCTCGTGAATTTTCGTAATTTCTCTAACCGCAACGGCTTTTCTTTCGCCTAAAAATTCGTAAAGATAGCCAACTGTTTTTTGTAAGTCGTGCGGAGCGCAATAGAAAATCAACGGAACTTTTAATTCTTTTAAAGCCTCTAATTCTCTTTGTATTTCGCCTCTTTTTTCGGGTAGAAATCCGTAAAATAAAAACTTGCCTTCGCCTATTCCCGACAGCACCAACGCCGACGTAAAGGCACTAGCCCCCGGCACTACCGTAAAAGGCAGATTTTCCTCTATCAGTCTTTTTGTCAGCGTTGCCCCAGGGTCGCATATCAGTGGCATACCCGCGTCGGATATAACGGCTATTTCTTTACCCTCTTTTAGTAAGTCTATAATCTTTTCGCAAGCGGACGATTCGTTAAACTTATGGTATGAAAAAAGCGGTTTTTTTATTTCGTAAGCGTTTAACAGCGTTAACGAATGGCGTGTGTCCTCGCACGCAATATAATCGACTTGTTTTAAAATTTCTAATGCCCTTAAAGTAATATCCTTTAAATTCCCTATGGGCGTAGCGACAAAATACAACATAATAAATCCTAATTTATATAATCGGGCAAAACTTTAAAAGGTTTTTTTACGCCCTTAACGGCCTCAACCAACACTAAATACGGTTTTAACGAGTTTTTTGCAACGACAAGTTGCATTTTAGAGGGATTTAGCCCCGAATTCGTTAAATCTTGCAAGAGTTCCGGCAATCTTTCCGTCCTTTGACAAATGCAAAATCTTCCGCCACGCTTAAGCATTTCATACGCCGAAAGACATATTTCTGCCTCGGTAATTTCAACTTCGTGCCTGCACACGGCTATTTCCCTTTTTAAGTTTTGCTCTCCGCTATTTCTCTTTTTGTACGGCGGATTGCATAAAATTAAAGAAAACTTTTCCTTAAAACGCTTTGAATTCTCTTGAACTTTCCCTCTTTCAACGGAAAACTTGTCTTGCAAGCCGTTAAGCGCAATGCTTTTTTCACTTAAAGTGGCAAGCTCGTCTTGCAATTCGAACAACACTGCGTCTTTTATCCGTTCGGAATTTAACGCGTAAAAGTGTATACCGACTATTCCGCAACCCGAACAAATATCCGCCACGCTATCGCCTTTTTTGCACTCGGCAAAACGGGATAACACTATCGAATCGGAAGTAAATTTATACAACCTTTCGTCTTGAATTATTTTATAATCGTCAATAAGTAGCGATTCTACGCTTTCGAATTCGTTTATCATAATAAAAAATTAAGCCCGACTTTTAAATCGGGCTTTTGTTTTTCTCTTTCCTTACTCTTCAACGGGTGCGGAAACGGGACAAGTAGATGCGCAAGCTCCGCAAGAAATGCAGGTTTCAGCATCGATTACGTATTGAGCGTCTCCTTCCGAAATAGCGGAAACGGGACAAGCTTCTGCACAAGCTCCGCAAGAAATACAAGCGTCGGTAATTTTGTATGCCATTTTAATTCCCTCCTGATTTTTTTTAGGCGTATAACACCCATATGTTTGATTATTATATCATTTATATTTGTTTTTTTCAAGCGTTATGTGGCTTTTTTTAAAATTTTATGAAATAAAATAAAACTAGTCGTCCTCACTCGATTTAATTTTTTCCATTACTTCGCTACAAGTGTCGTACCCGAACCCCTTGGAAAGTAATTTTCTGTAACAAGCGGATAAATTTTTCGGATTTTTCTCTTTACCCTTTAAAAACTTTTCCGCAAGCAAAAAAGCCGTTTCTTCGTTATCTTTTATATCGCTTAACGCCTCTTTTATAACCTCTTCGCTTATCCCCTTTTGTTTCAACTCTCTCGAAATTAAATACTTTCCCTTTTTGTCCGAATAACACTCGGCGTAGTTTTCCGCATAAAGTTCGTCGTTGATAAAACGGTACTCTTTCAGTTTTTCCGTTACCTTATCTATTAAGCTTTGCGTAAACCCCTTTTTAATAAGATAATCCCTGACTTGCTTTTCGGTTTTTACAGACCTTGAAAGCAATTCCATAGCCCTATCCAACGCGTGCGTGTAAAGGGAAGAAATTTGTATTTCGTCAAGTGTTTTTTCGTCGATTTCGTCGCCGACTTTCAACCTATGCTCCACAACGGTTTCTAGTCTTAATCCGCAATAAAACGCCCCGTCTAAATAAACGTTGCAATGCTTCCCGCTGTTTTTTTGCATAGAAATTTGCGTTATAGTCTTCATTGTAGTTCGACAAAACTCTCCTTTAACAAACTTATAGACGGCTTTTTGTTTATTATATTGCTTATTTTTGCTATAACGTCTACTCCTTTTTCAACGGCAAAAACCACGCTTACGCAGTCCGAATACTCTTTACTTAAAACGCTGACCTCTTTAAAAAAAGCGGAAAGTACGGAAAATTCTTCGTAAGAAAGAATAATACGATATTCGTCGCACAACACTATTTTCGCCTTACCGCAAACGTTCAAACACTGTTTGGCTGTGGAAAAATAAGCCCTTGTAAGTCCGCCCGTACCGAGCTTTATTCCGCCGAAATATCTCGTTACCACCGCAACCGTGTCCACGAGATTTTCGCTTTCTATCGCCGATAAAATGGGCGAGCCCGCCGTACCGCTCGGCTCGCCGTCGTCGGAAAACTTTACGCTTCCGTCTTTAAGTTTATATGCGTGGCAGTTATGCGTTGCGTCGGAATATTTTTTCTTTATCGAATTTATAAATTCCCTTGCCTCTTCTTGCGTTTCCACTCTTTTGCAAGAACAGATGAATACCGATTTTTCTATCGTCTTTTCGCTACTGCCGTTATTTTTTATCGTGAAATATTCCATTAGGAAAAAATAACCCTTACGTGTGCTTTTTTGCCTTTATGCAATACGAAATCGCCCTTTTCAAACGCCTCTTCGGGAAGCTCCAACTGTCCGCTAGCAAGTTTCGTATCGTTAATCAAAACTCCTCCGCCGTCGATTAAACGTCTGCCCTCTCCCTTGGATTTGGCAAAACCCGCTCTCACGAGTAATTCGGGCACGTCTTTGGTCGCCTCGGTTTCAAGCTTGGGCATAGCGGAAATATCTCCCGAAAACGCCCCTCTTACCTGCGTTAAAACCTTATCCGCCTTTTCCTTGCCGTGAACGAGCGCCGTAACCTCGTAGGCAAGTCTTTCTTTCGCTTTGTTTATATCTTTGCCCTCGGCGGTTAAATCCGCAATTTCCTCTAAATCCATAAAGGTTAAAAGTTTCATACACTCTGCGACTTTGCAATCCTCTACGTTTCTGAAATATTGGAAGAAGTCGTAAGGCGAACACTTGTTTTCGTCGAGCCATAACGCGCCTTTGGCGGTTTTGCCCATTTTTTTGCCTTCGCTGTTCAACAAAAGCGTACAAGTAGCGCAAAAAGCGTCTTTACCCTCTTTTCTTCTTATAAGGTCAACGCCCGCGAGCATATTAGACCATTGGTCGTCACCTCCAAGTTCCAACTTTGCCCCGTAATGCTTATTTAAATATAAAAAGTCGTAGCCTTGCATAAGCATATAGTTAAACTCTAAAAAGGTAAGCCCCTTTTCAAGTCTTTGCTTATAGCACTCCGCGGTAAGCATTTTGTTTACCGAAAAATAAGCGCCTATATCTCTTAAAAAGTCGATATAGTTAAGGTTTGCAAGCCAATCGGCGTTGTTAGCCATTATCGCTCCGTTTTCGCCCTCGAAAGTAATAAACCTCGACATTTGTTCTTTGAATTTGGAAATATTGAAATCTATTTGTTCTTTCGTTAACATTTTACGCATATCCGTTCTTCCCGAGGGGTCGCCTATCATACCCGTTCCTCCGCCGAATAGCGCAATGGGTCTATGCCCCGCGCGTTGCATATGCGCCATCATCATAATCGGAATATAGTGTCCGATATGAAGCGAATCCGCAGTCGGGTCGAACCCGATATAAAAAGAAACTTTTTCTTCGTCTAAAAGTTTATATAAATCCTCTTCGTAAATGGTTTGTTTGATAAATCCTCTTGCCTTTAAAGTGTCTAAAACGTTCATTTTAAGCTCCGTTCAACAAATATATTATTTCGTATATACCTATTCTAGCATTTTTATATCATTTATGCAAATAACTTTTTGAAAAATATTTGTAAAATAAAATTATTTATGATATAATCAAATAAAAGGGCGAAAACCGCCCGCTAAAAACACTTGAAAATATTTTGGAGGATTAAAAATGCAATATTCCAGCGAAGTTGAAAACATGGTATGCATTGCAAAGGGACCTAAACACAATCCCGCTCCCATTCCCGAAGAAGGAAAATGGGTATGTGCAAAAGAAATTACCGACATTAGCGGATTTACGCACGGCATCGGTTGGTGCGCACCCCAACAGGGAGCTTGTAAATTATCGCTTAACGTAAAGAAAGGTATCATCGAAGAAGCCTTGGTTGAAACCATAGGTTGTTCAGGTATGACTCACTCTGCGGCTATGGCTGCGGAAATTCTTCCCGGCAAAACCATTTTGGAAGCTTTGAATACCGACCTCGTATGCGACGCTATCAATACCGCTATGAGAGAACTCTTTTTACAAATCGTTTACGGAAGAAGCCAATCCGCTTTCTCCGACGACGGCTTAACCGTCGGCGCGGGATTAGAAGACTTGGGTAAAGGTTTACGTTCGCAAGTAGGTACTATGTACGGCACCAAACTTAAAGGCGTTAGATACCTTGAAATGGCAGAAGGTTACGTTACCAGACTTGCACTCGACAGCGATATGCAAGTTATCGGTTACGAGTTCGTTTCTCTCGGCAAAATGACCGATTTCATCAAAAAAGGTCTTACCCCCGACGAAGCTTATAAAAAAGCTATGGGACATTATGGCAGATTCGATAACGCTTATAAGTATATCGATCCTAGAAAAGAGTAAGGGAGGAAAAGAAAATGGCATTATTTGAATCCTATGAAAGAAGAGTTGATAAAATAAATTCCGTTTTGGCTCAATACGGTATTAAATCAATCGAAGAATGTAAAGATATCTGTCTTGAAAAAGGCGTTGATTGCGACAAAATCGTTCGCGGAACCCAGCCTATATGTTTTGAAAACGCCGTTTGGGCTTACACGGTAGGCGCCGCAATCGCTATTAAAAAAGGTTGTGTAAAAGCAAAAGACGCAGCCGCCGCTATAGGAGAGGGTTTACAAGCTTTCTGTATCCCCGGCTCCGTTGCCGAAAACAGAAAAGTGGGTCTCGGACACGGAAACCTTGCTTCTATGCTTCTTGACGACGCTACCGACTGCTTCTGCTTCTTGGCGGGACACGAATCTTTCGCCGCTGCGGAAGGCGCTATCTCTATCGCTTTAAACGCAAACAAAGTTCGCGGTAAAGATTTAAGAGTTATCTTGAACGGTCTCGGAAAAGACGCCGCTATGATAATTTCCAGAATTAACGGATTTACTTACGTTGAAACGGAATTCGACCCCTACACGGAAGAAGTTAAAGTAGTTTACGAAAAAGCTTATTCCGACGGTCCCAGAGCAAAAGTTAAATGTTACGGCGCAGACAACGTTCCCGAGGGCGTTGCTATTATGAAAATGGAAAACGTAGGAGTTTCTATCACGGGAAACTCTACCAATCCTACCCGTTTCCAACACCCCGTTGCAGGCACCTATAAAAAATGGTGTAACGAAAACGGAAGAAAATACTTCTCCGTTGCTTCCGGTGGCGGTACGGGAAGAACGCTTCACCCCGACAA
>CAZRMT010000058.1:0-6146 GCA_964601265.1 uncultured Christensenella sp. | reverse complement strand
GAAAGCGAAGTTAAAAAATACGAGCGTTTAACTAACCTTTTACAAGAAATGGACTTTGCTCCGCTTTCGGAAGAAGAAAAAACAAAATTCAAATTTTTGAATGAACAAAACGTTAACAATAAACCTATTGAAAAATTTGTTTTGTGGTTGGAAAAATTATTTTTTAAAAAAAATAAATAATATTTTTAAAAATAAAACGGGGTATTGTTTTTAATATCCCGTTAATTTCTTTTTTATTACTAATTTTGTTTTAGCATATTCTCAAAAATCGTGATATGTAATTGTTCGTCCATAATTATTCTGCCGATTAGTCTTTTTAAAGAATCGTTATCAGTACAACTAATTATCTTTTCGTACTCATTTATAGCGTTTTCTTCGGAATTTATATTATATGCTATAAGCGAAGGTAAATCCTTTGAATAATTTAAAAAACTACCGCTCCAAAAACGATAAGCGCCGGAGAACAAAGGTTCTCCGCCAAAAGTCGTAATTGCCTCTCCAAGCAACTCAAAGTGCTTCATTTCGCAAATGGCTATCCCCTTTATTTGTTCGGTCGTTTCTTTTTCGTCTTTACCAAATAGAATGTCTTCGTACATATACTGCGATATGGCGGATAGTTCTCCGCCTTTTCCGCCATACGACTGCATTAACAACGCCAAAGTTCCGTTATCTATTTTCCCTTCCACTTCGGGATACGGTAAACTTAAACAATATTTACAACACTCCATAATCAACCGCCTTCTATTTATTCTATTAACCTTTAAAAAGTTTTGTTACACGTTTGTTTTTTTTAACAAAACAGTATATAATAAATGCGGAGAATAAAAATGGATTTACAAAAACTTTTGTCCCCTGCAAGACGTGCGGTGGAACAATACCATATGATAGAAGAAAACGATAAAATAGCGGTGGGTTTATCCGGCGGAAAAGACAGCCTTGCCTTGCTTGAAATTATGGCGGGACTTAAAAGGTTTTATCCAAAACGTTTTGATTTATACGCCATTACCATAGATATGGGGCTTAATTACGACAAAAAAGAACTTAACGCAATACAAAAAAGATGCAACGAATTAGGCGTAGAATGGATTATAGAAAAAACCGATATAGGCGAAATTTTATTCGACGTACGCAAAGAAAGTAATCCTTGTAGTCTATGCTCGAAAATGCGCCGAGGTGCACTTTGTACAACGGCATTAAAGCACGGAATTAACAAACTTGCGCTAGGACACCACGCAGACGACCTAATCGAAACCTTTTTCCTCTCTATGTTTTATGAAGGAAGACTTTCTACTTTTGCACCCGTTAGTTTTATGTCACGCACGGGAATGAGCGTAATTCGTCCTATGATTTTAATAGAAGAAAAGGACATTTCCGCTTTTATGAAAAACAAAACGGTACTTCATAACCCTTGCCCTGCCGATAAACACACTCAACGACAATACGTAAAAGAACTACTTGACAGCGTAAAAAAAGATATTCCGTTCGTCAAAAAAAGAATTCATTCCGCAATAACTCACCCCGAGAGATACAATCTTTTTAAAACAGAAGAATAAAAAATCCGAGAGCCTTTTCTCTCGGATTTTTTATATATAAATTACATTTTCTTTAATACTTCGCTTACGGTTTTCATTTCTACTTTGCCCGCAAAATTAGTTTTAAAATACTTCATAACTGGAGGAACGCTCTTATCTTCGAGCTTTTCTATTTCCGCTTTGATTTGCTCTTCGCTCATCATTTTAGGAATATATTTTTCGATAATTGCAAGTTGTTCGTTAAGTTCTTTAACGTTTTCCTCTCTGCCCGCTTTTAAATAGCCGTCTCTTTCTTCAATCAACTCTTTTTCGGTCTTTTTCAAAATAGAAACGACGTCGGCGTCATTCAAATCTTCTCCGCTCGCCTTTTTCTCGATTTTAGCAAGCATAAGTTTTGATATTATTGCGTTGTACGCATTTACGGCAACGCTGTCTCTCGCTTTCATACTTTCGATTTTTAATTTTTTAAATTCTTCTAAAGTCATATTTAATCTCCTTTTTGCTTTTTATCGGCATATAGCCTAATTTATTTTTCTTTAAAATACAATCCGCAATGGCAACACCCTTCAAACTCGGGGTTTGCTATCTGCTCTTTAAACTCTTGACAAATACATTTGTTCTCGGGGCGTTTTCCGACCTTACACGGGCAATATCCGTCTTTTGCCTTTAGACCTTGTAAAACTTCTTCAACCCTTTTTTTATCGTCTGAAAATCTTACTTTCATTTACACCTCGAAAAATTTTATTTCGTCTTCCGACAAAACGGAAGTCAATTCGTTTAAAAGCCCTCTGCAATTTCTTACACTATAACGAGTTCTTTGGTTTTTGCCTTTAATTTTTACCGCCACTTGTATTTCTCCGGGGTAAAAACTTAAAATATCGTATATTTCCTCTAATCTCTTTTCGTTTTCTTGGGAAATAATAAGCCCCATAAACTGCGTTTTTTTGTTTTGAACAACTTCTTCCGATTCTTCTTGCGAGTTTAAAAAATTTAAACTCTCTATAGATACGCTGGGTGGTTTTCCGTCTCTTAATTGAAGTTTACCCTTTAAAGTTACTATACTGTCTACTTCTAAATCTTGAAAATATTTATCGTAAGATTTCGGAAATAAAACACATTCTATTTCGCCGTATAAATCTTCAATTCCCACTATCGCCATATAACTGCCGTTTTTGGTCATAAGCTTTTTAACGGAAGTAACTATTCCGCCCAACTGAACGAAAGAGCCGTCGTGAAGAGAAGATTGTATTTCCATTTCTTCTTCGCCTTCGTCTTGGTTTTCTTGAAAGTCTAAAAAATCCTCCGTATTATTCGGCATAGACGAAAGCATAGAATAATATTGCTCTAGCGGGTGTCCCGTAATATATACGCCCGCAACTTGTTTTTCGTATGACAATTTCTCTTTTAAAGAAAACTCTTTAACAACAGGATATTCAACGTCTATTTTTTGTGTTTCTGCGCCGAAAATCTCAAAAATATTAAACTGATTAGCTTCGTTTTGCTTTTTTATAAGGTTTGCTTTTTCCAAAATTTCGGCATAAGCTAAAATCATTTGTCGTCTGTTTTTGCCCGTACAATCGAAAGCCCCTGCGTAAATTAAATTTTCGACAAGTCTTACATTTACGTCTTTTACGCACCTTAAACAAAAATCTTCAAGCGAAGTGAACTTGCCGTTGGTTTCTCGCTCCTCGATAATGCTGTCTATTACGCTTAAACCTATTCCTTTAACTGCGGCAAGTCCGAAACGAATTTGACCGTTTTTAGTGGAAAAATACGTTTTACTTTCGTTTATATCGGGCGGTAAAACCATTATTTTTTTGGATTTTACGTAAGATACGTAGTTTTTGATTTCGTCGATATTAGTTATTCGGTTGTTTAGTACCGCCGTTAAAAATTCGGGCAAGTAATATGCTTTTAAATACGCCGTTTGATAGGTTATTATCGAATATGCCGCCGCATGCGACTTATTAAAGGCGTACTTAGCAAAGTCTTTCATTTCAGACCAAATTTGACGAGCAACATCTTCGCTGACGCCGTTGTTTAAACAACCTTTTATTGCCGTGATTTGCTTGCCGTGAGAATCGACGTAAGCCTCTTTACCGTTAAGGAATATTATCTCTTCTTTTTCCATTTCCTCAACTTTCTTTTTACCCATCATACGACGAACAAGGTCTGCTTGTCCTAGTGAATACCCCGCAAGCTCTTGAACGATTTTCATAACTTGCTCTTGATATACGATACACCCGTAGGTTTGTTTTAAAATAGGCTCTAATAACGGGTGGGCATAAACTACGTCACGAGGATTGTGCTTGTTGTGAACGAATCTACCTATCGAATCCATAGGTCCCGGACGATAAAGCGAAACGGCTGCAACTATATCTTCTAGGCAGGACGGCAAAAGTTGTTTCAAGAAAGACTGAAAGCCCGACGACTCTATCTGGAATATCGCCTTCGTATCACCCGATGAGATAAGCTCGTAAACTTTCGGGTCGTCGTACGATCTACCGAAATTTATATCGACTCCGTAATTCTCTTTAACGTAGCCGAGCGCAAGCTTTATATCGGATAAGTTCCTAAGCCCTAAAAAGTCCATTTTTAAAAAGCCTAAATGCTCAAGTTCCACACCGACGTAACTCGTGGTAATATCGTCGCCGTTTCTCGACATAGGCATTTGGTCGTCCAAGTCTTTCGCACCGATTAAAACACCGCAAGCGTGGGTTGAAGACTGCCTAGGCATATCTTCGAGCTTACTTGCAATATCTATGACTCGTTTTATTTCAGGGTTAGAATTATATACTTCGACAAGCTCAGGAACGGAATAATCCAAGCCTTTGCCGTCGTCGTAAAAACCGAAAACCTTTTTTATAATAAACGGTCTTTTTATCTCTATTTCAACTCCACCTTTTTTAATTTTAGACGGAACGTTTTTCGTTATTTTATCGAGTTCCGCATAAGGAACACGCAAAACTCTCCCTACGTCCTTTATGGCGTTTTTAGCCGCCATTGTACCGAAAGTAATAATTTTAGCAACTGCGCCGTCGCCGTACTTTTCACGAACGTAGTCGATAACTTCTTGTCTGCGAGAATCTTCGAAATCGACGTCGAAGTCAGGCGCCGACACCCTTTCCGAATTCAAAAAACGCTCGAAATACAAGTCGTATTTTAAAGGGTCTATATCGGTTATATCTATTAGATACGCTATAATGGAACCTGCTCCCGAACCACGCCCCGGTCCTACGGATATACCCATTTCCCTTGCGTGATGAATATAATCCCAAACGATTAGATAGTATTCTATATATCCGAGCCTTTCTATAACGCCTAATTCATACTCTATTCTCTCTCTTATCTCGTCCGTGTACTCGCCGTACTTTCTTTTTACGCCTTCGTCCACCAAATCTCTAATATATTCTATCGGAGTTTGTCCCGTAACGGGCTTAAACCTCGGATATTTATAATGTCCGTAATCGAACGAAAAATTACATTTATCCGCTATTTCGTTAGTATTAAGCAAGGATTCCTCGTCGTCGGGAAAAGCCTCTAACATTTCGTCATAGCTCTTAAAATAAAACTCCTCGCCCGTAAACTTCATATGGTTGGGGTCGTCAAGCGTGGTTTTAGTGTTAATGCAAAGCATTACCTCGTGAACGGGTGCGTCTTCTTTTTCAAGGTAATGAACGTCGTTGGTAACGATTGTTTTTATGTTGTGTTTTGAGGCTAAAATTTTTAAATAATTATTTACGATTTTTTCTTCTTCTAGCCCGTGATTTTGTAATTCTAAATAAAAATCGTCGCCAAATAGATTTTTAAAAAACAAAGTAAGTTCTTCGGCTTTGTCTAAATTTCCAGATAATATCGCTTGCGGAATATCTCCGCCGATACACGCAGAAGTACAAACAAGCCCTTCGTGGTGTTCTGCAAGCGTTTTTAAGTCTATTCTGGGTTTATAATAATATCCTTCTTTAAAAGCAATAGAAGTTAAAATACAAAGGTTTTTATAGCCCGTTTCGTCTTTGGCAAGCAACACTAAATGTCGCCTGTCTTTAAAGCCGTTGCCGTTAACGTCGTCCTTTACACGAGCTTTTACGTGTAAATCGTCGCAAACGTAAAACTCTTGACCTATAATAGCTTTAACCCTATCTTCGGGTTTTTTAAAATTGTTGCAAGCGTCAAAAAAAGTAACCGCTCCGTACATATTGCCGTGGTCGGTTATTGCTATTGCCTTCATACCGAGCTTTTTTGCTTTTTCAACCATATCTTTTATTCTTGCCATTCCGTCAAGAATAGAAAACTCCGTATGAACGTGAAGATGAACAAAATTTTTCATAAAACACCTTTTGTGCGACCGGTTTAAAATTAAACTTTCGGAACACACGAACCCATAAAATATTTATACAACATTTTTTTCTTAAAGTCAATCCCCCGCATTATACAATAAGAAAAAAAATTAAAAATATAAAAAAACGTATTAAATTGAACTGTTTTTTTTCATTGCTACGTTCCTTTTAAACAAAAAATAGGCTTACCGTTTTACGGCAAGCCTATTTATAACCGTTAAATATTTTGTTAACTTTTAACACCTAAAAACATTAGGTTTTTACATTATTTTTGTTC
>CAZRMT010000057.1:0-6314 GCA_964601265.1 uncultured Christensenella sp. | reverse complement strand
CGTCTCTCAATCCGCCGTAGGTGAGGTCGGATATTACCGAGGCGTTTGCTTTACGTTTAGCTCCGTCTAAATAGAACCAGTCGTAAGTTCCTTCCGTTGTTAAATCGAAGGAGCTTTCTTCGGGGATAAGACTTTGAACGTGCGTTGCCGTTGCAGTGGCTTCTTTTGCCGTTCCCGTTACCGCTACCGCAACGAGCGATACGTTGCCGTTGTCGGATCTATTAGAAACTTCGCAAACGAGTTGTAAAACGGTTTTAGCTTTTACGTTGACGCTGAAAGTTACCACTTGACAAGCGGAAGTCGAGCCTGCGACTATTTTGTCGGAAGAGGCAAGTAAAGTTCCGTCGCCGTATAATTTAACCGTGTTGGTTGCGTTCCAAGCGCCTACGTATACTCTTATATGTTTGACGTTTTCGTCTACGAGCATAGTTACGGGGATATTGTCGTTAGAACAAGAGCCGTTGGTTGTGCCCGTGTGAGCGCATATCTTGTCGCCGTCGGTGTAGGAAAGCGTCATAGCGTAATCGTAGAACGAGTAAATAGAAGTGAATGAGTAGTCGGTGATAACGTTTGCGTTTTCCTTTTGAACGGGCATAACGCCGTTGATGTTGCCGAAATGTATCCAGTCGAGCGTGTCTTCGTTGTAAAGACTTCCTATATCGGAAAGGTTCTCACTGCCCGTAGCGGAAGTTTGCGTAGGCTTGGTTGCCGTAACGGTTTGTCCGTCTGCTAAAATAGTAGGCGTTTTATCTTCGCTTACGATAAACGCAAATGCGGTTACGTAGGAAATAGTGCCTTGTCCCGAACCCGTTCCGCCGACTTCTCCGCTAGCCGCCGCGCCTACTCCGTCGGGGAGGGAAGCGTGCATTGCGTAGGTTACGTAAAGGGTGGATTCGGTTGAGTCGGATACGTAAATAGTTATTTTTCTTGTGTAGGCGCCGTACAAGTCGCCGAAGCTTTCGGTTATTACGTTGCCTGCTCTGTCCCTAACGCTTACTCTTGCGGTAGAATATTTTCCGCCGAGATATAAGGTGTAGTAAGCGGGTTTGCCTATCGTCTTGATTTCGAATTCCAAATTCCTTTGAGAAGCGATAGAGGCGATAGAGGTTACGTCCTTGCCGTCGTATACGAGTTCTTTATAGAAAGAGGTATCGTAGTTAATCCATTTAGCGTCGTAGGACGAGGGGAAGGAGAAAGTGCGTTGAGAGGACTTGTAAACGCCCAAGGTTGCGCTACCTTCGCCGAACGATACGTAGTCGATAAAGTTTTTGTCGTTAAGGTCTATTCCCGCACCCGCTTTTTCGCTTTCAACGGTGAAAGGTACTTTCGTCGCGTCGTAGTCGAGGTATTTACCGCTCTTTGCTACGGAAGCGTAAGAAATTTCGATAACGGTGTTTTCGTAAACGTTGGCGGGGAAAGTAAAGGTTATTACGTCGCCGTCGAGAGAAGCTCCCGTGTAGGCGAACGGTTTGCCGTTTTCGCTGTCTTTTAATATCGTGCTAAAGGTAATTTCCTCGCCGTTTAAGGTTATTTTGGTTATTTCTCCCCAACCGGGGTTGGTGTGAAGTCTTACCGTCCAAGTTCTTTCGGTAAAGGCTCTGTCGCCCTTGAAAGTGCCTCTTGCGGAATAAATTCCTACGATTAACGACTGTCTGTCGCTGTAATAATTCATAGTAACGTCGGTGGTGCGGAATTGTCCGTCCTTGTACGCTACGCTGGTTACGTCGTCTTCATAGATAGTCGCTCTTGCGGAGTAGTTTACCGAGGGGTAAATATCGAGGCACATTTCCGACCAGTCTTTTTCGTTGGTGTTGGACATATTTTGCGCGAGCGGTATGATAGAACCCTCTCTGACAAATATCGGCGAAGTTTTTAAGTCGTAGGAAAGTTCGTAAGTATAAGGTCCTACGTATCTTTCGCCCGACCAAACGTCAATCCAAGTGCCTTCGGGGATAAATACGCTTCTGGTGGAAAGCGCAACTTCCGTTTGTTCGCAGTAGTACATATAGATATGCGCTCCGCCACCGAATTCTTTGTATTCGACTACTATATCGTGCGTGGAATTCGCTTTTAAAACGGTTGTCGAAAGATAGGTGTCGTAAACTTCGCTTCCGTCGATAACTTTCGTGCCGTCGATATAAACTACTACCGAATCGTCGGCAAAGAACGCCAAAGTTGCGTCAATCTCGCCTATCGTGATTTTTCCCGTCCATCTTACCGAGAAGTAGTCGGCGGGGAGTTTTGCGGGAGAAAGCGAGCCCCAGTCGAAGTAGATATTGGAATCTATTTGCGTGTATGCAGGCGTTCCCGAGAAGGAGTCGTTTGCAAAGTATTCCGCATAAAGTCCCGCTTGTCCGTTATAGGAAAGCTGGGCGTCGGGAACGAGTTTGTCGTAACCCGGGGTTGTGGAAATGGGGGCTACTAAAATGTAGTCGCCGAGAGTGTATTGGTCGTTTGCGGAGGCTTCTTGATATTCGGGATATAAAATATCCGTTCTTGTCATAATGGGAAGTCCCGTAGAGTAGTTTCTGTAACAGAGGTAGTAGTATAAAGGCAATAAGCGGTATCTCATATCCGTGTAGGTGTGAGCCACTTCTTCCGCCGTTTCGCCGAATAACCACGGCATACGCCCTTCTTGTTTAATGTATTTATAAGCCGTGCAGTGAACCCTTAAAATGGTGGACAACGCTCCGTATTGGAACCAACGAACGTACATATCGTCCGTAACGCCCGAACCCGTGTGTCCGCCTATATCGGAAGATACGTAAGGAAGACCGACTTCCGCTCCGCCGAATACCGCGGCGTATATTTCTTGCGCCAAAGCGTTGGAATCGCAGTTGATGTCGCCCGTCCACTGTATGGAATAGCGGTGAGCCGAAATATCGGAAGCGTAGTTCCATTTACCGTGTAAACAGCCGTCTACATTGCCCATAATAAGCGCGCGTTTGGCGTATTCGTCTTCTTTTCCTTTGACTTGCGATTCGTAGTACTCTTGCGTTATGAACTGATATGCGTACATTCCGAACGCGTAAACCGAGATACTCTTGTCGGCAGAGTTGAGGCAGGTAGGCCAGTTTCTGTCGTACCACCAGTAGTCTATGCCGAGGCTTAAAATCATCGTAAGCTTTTCTTTACGGAAGTTAATTTCGTTTTCGTCAAGACCGTTGCTCGTTCCGGGGTAAGGTTCGGGGTGGTCGTTGAACATTACGTTTACGCCTAATTCGTGCACGTCTTCCAAAAAGCCTGCCATATCGGGGAAAAGCGTAGTGTTAATATCGTAACCTACTCCGTTTATGTTCGTAGTGTGGTCACGCCAGTCGGTGTCGATGACGAGTACGTCGATAGAGTAGCCTCTGTCTTGATAGTCTTTAATTTGTTGCATAGCGGTTTCCGCATTATACTCGTAGTATCTCGAATCCCAGTATCCGAGCGTTTGAAGATTGACCATTTCGCTTTCGCCCGTCAAACGGGTGTAATCAGAGCAGAATTGCGAGTAATCTCCGCCCGGTAGGAATACGAAAATATCCGTTGCATCGTTGTCGAAATCCCAACCCGCTAAATTTTCGGTAGTAACCGAGTAACCCGAGGACGAGGGGATAATACGGGGACTGTCTACGAAATACCAGCTTTTAAGTTCTTCCGAAGCGGAAGGAAGGTAAACGTTGGTTTCCGTGTTGGAGTCGTATTTCCATAAAAGTTTTCCCGAGGGGGTGGTTATGGTTGCGTCGTCCGCGGTACCGTATTTGGGCAAGCGTACAACGTAGTTAGCCGTTTTTACAATGTATTCCGTAGAGGTTTGCTCTTGCGTGTACGGAACGGTGTACCAGTTGTCGCGGTTGGTAACCTCGTAACTGGGTCTGTCCTCGAATCCCTTTGCGCCTTGGTCTTCTATTCTCACGAGCGTGTCGCTTAAAAGCTGAATTCTTACGAACCCGTAAGTGATAGAATTGATTTTTCCGAATTCTTTCGTTTCGTATTCGAGTTCGGGCAAGGTAAACTTTCCGCTCGGGTCGGGGTTAACCTCGGAACCGCTCGACGAAGAAGAACTGCTTTCTTCCTTGGATGAACTCGAACTGTCTTCCTTTGACGAGCTAGAAGAACTAGAACTACTCGAAGAACTAGAACTTGACGAAGAACTAGAACTCGATGAAGAACTCGAACTAGACGAAGAATCGCCGGAAGAAGCGCTTTCGGTTACGGACGAGGATTGTGAGGAGCTACTGCTTGATCCCGTATTGCACGCTATAACCGAAAAGAGCATAACCGAACACATAACGAGTGCGATTATCTGCTTTAAAAGTTTTTTCATATTCTCTCCTTTGTCAATTTCCTTTATAATGCGTTTAGGGCGTAGGACGATAAAATTCCTCCCGCCGTTTTTCAAAAAAGGATATTGACTTTTTTAGTTACCTATATTATAATGTAGGCAAAGTGAAAAAATCAATGTAAAAAATTGCAAAAAGATACTAAATGTTTACAAGGTTTAAGTTGAATGTTAAGATATAAAGGCAAGAAAAAAGACCCTTACGACAATATTAAATACGGTAGCACTCAAAAAGAGGAGTTAATTCCGCTCGAATACGAGGAGGGGAAGAGTTATCCGCTTAAAGTGGAGCTTATCGGAATAACTTATCCCGACGCCGACTATTATATAGAGAGGAAACATTCCGACTACTACGTTTTCGAATACGTTATTTCGGGAGAGGGGTACGTTGAGTTTGGGGGCAATAAAATTCCCGTTAAAAAGGGGGATTTTTATATGCTTAAACAAGGCTCCGCTCACTCTTACGGGGCTAACAAAAGTAACCCGTATAAAAAAGTTTGGGTTAATTTTTTCTGTTCGTTTATGGAGGGGTTGTTGCTGGAACTCGGGCTTTTCGATAAAACCGTGATACACGCGCCCGAAAGCGAAAAGTATTTTAAAGAAATGCTTTTATACGCTCAAAATCCACCGCAAGACGATAAAGATTTTATAGAGTTTAACGCTATAATTTTTAAATTATTGCTTGAATTATCGCAAAAAATACGTAATCAAAAAAAGACGAACGTTTTAGCGGAAACAATAAAAACCTTGTTGGACGCGTCCGTTTTCAGGCGGGTAACGCTCGAGGATTTGGGCAAGGAATTGAATTTGAGCAAGACGAGTTTGTGCAGAGAGTTTAAAAAAGGGTACGGGGTTTCGCCGTACGGGTACTTGCTTGAAAAAAGAATATCCGTCGCCAAGGAAATGTTAAAAAACACGGATAAAAAAATTAAGGAAATATCTGAAAAACTTTGTTTTTTCGATGAGTATAATTTTTCAAACGCTTTCAAAAAAAAGGAGGGGTGTTCGCCTCTTGCGTGGAGAAAGCGTTTTAAGGAGAGCGAAAGTGAAAGTAAAAATCGCCGACAAGACTTTTCTTGTTAAAAACGAAACTAATAAATTATTAGATTATTTCAGCGATTTTACCACAAAGTGCAAAGAAAATTTTGTGTTGGATTATTCAAATTACAACGGTGATTTTTACGATAGACTTTATGGACTTTTCAACGATATTATTTTGAGTTTGCTGAGAAGCGCGAATACGCTTAGAATACATTCGTCTTGCATAAAGGCGGGCGAAAGGGTTTATGCGTTCGGGGCGCCTAGCGGAACGGGTAAAAGCACTCATTCCGCGTTGTGGGAAAAGTATTGTAAAGAAAAAGTCGTCTACGTTAACGACGACCAGCCTTTTTTTGCGCTGTCGGACGGAAAAGTGGTCGCCTACGGCTCGCCTCTTGCGGGCAAAGAAAACAAGTTTTCCGCAGAGTGCGGAGAGCTTAAAGCGTTCGTTATTTTAAAGCAGGCAAAGGAAAATAAAATTTACCAAATCGGGAAAAAAGAAGCGTTCAAACTGCTATTTAAGCAAGTTTTTTTACCAAAAGCGATAAAAGACAGCGAAAAAACGTTAGAACTTTTAGGAATTTTCACCGATATAGTTCCCGTGTACATAATGGAATGCGATATTAGCGAGCAGGCTTTTTCGGTATGCTACGAGGCTTTAAGCGGTGTAAATTGAGTTAAGGTGAGAAAAAATGAAGTTAAAGGGAGAGTTCGCCTTAAAGGGGCTGGCGGATTTTTACGCGGTCGTGCCGACGGGCGAAAGTATAAAGAAGTATAATTGTATGATTACGCTCAACGAATCGGGGGCGATTTTATGGAAAGCCTTGGAAGAGGGAAAGGACTTTGACGGGCTGAAAAAAGCGTTGACGGACGAGTATTTTGTCGACGGCGAATCCGCCGAAAAGGACGTAAACGCCTTTTTAGAGCAGTTAAAAAAAGCCGATATAATCGA
>CAZRMT010000056.1:0-6428 GCA_964601265.1 uncultured Christensenella sp. | reverse complement strand
GCCTTTACGAACAAATAAAACGCTCCGTCGGGTTTTACGCACTCGTAGCCGTAAGAGGTGAGATTTTCTAAAAGTATATCTCTGTTTTCCTTATACTTGGAAATATCGCTCGTTAAGCCGTCGCAACGGGCTATAACCTGCTGAAACAAACTCGGAGCACAAACGTACCCGAGCGATCTTCCCGCTCCGCAAACAGCCAAATAAACGGTTCTTACGTCCTGCATATCGGGGTTAACCGCTATATAGCCTATTCTTTCGCCCGGTAAGGATAAAGATTTAGAGTAAGAATAACACACCAAAGCGTTTGCGTAATAGTTCATAATATACGGAACTTTTACGTCGCCGTAAACAAGCTCCCTATAAGGCTCGTCCGCAATTAAATAGATAACGCGTCCGTATTTTTTCTGCTTTTCCTCCAATACGGCAACAACCTTTTTAATCGTTTCTTCGCTATACACTACCCCGCTGGGGTTATTAGGCGAATTTATTATAACCGCTTTTGTGTTTTCGGTTATTTTGGAAGAAAAATCGGCTATATCTATTTGGAACGTTTTATCCTCGGGATTAGACACGACGAGTTTTGCCCCTGCGTTTTCCACAAAAACTCTGTATTCGGTGAAAAAAGGAGCAAAAGCGATAACTTCATCGCCTCTATTGCAAACCGCAGACAAGCAAATTGAAAGCGACGCGGCCGCTCCGCAAGTCATATAAATATCGTCAGCCGAAATTTTTAAAGAATAATTTTTATTTATTCTGTCGGCAATCACCTTTCTGGTGTTAGCGTCGCCCTGAGCGGAAGTATAGCCGTGTAAAATAACGGAATTTTTAGTATTTAGCAATTCCTCTATCGTTTGTTTTACAAGCTCGGGCGGTTCAACGCTCGGATTTCCCAAAGAAAAATCGTAAACGTTTTCTGCTCCTATTTCGCTAGAACGCTTTTTACCGTATTCAAACAATTCTCTTATCACGCTCCGCTTACTTCCGAGCGAAAACATTTTTTCGTTATAATTCATATCTACTCCGTTATGTTAAGCAATTTTAATGCGTTTTTATAAAAAATATTATCAAATCTTTCTTTTGAAAAATCAAAAGTTTTTAAGTATTCCTTTTCCTCTTTAATATCTTTCCAAGGACAGTCGGTGGCGAACAATACCCTTTCGTCGCCGTGTTTTTCTACAATTTTAGTAAACATTTCCCTAGAAATATCTTTTAGCATATAAGAGGTGTCTATATAAACGTCTTTCCCCGCAATATACTTGTAAACGTCGTCGTACATTCTATTTCCGCCGAAATGGGCTAGTACGATTTTATTCCATTTTACTTCGTCAATAACTTTTGCCGACAAAACGGGCGGACATTTGGTAGGCTCACCCCTATATCCGTCGTCCACGCCAGAATGAGTTACCACAATTAAGTCGTTATATTTGGCGCTGTTTAAAATTCTTATATACCCCTCGTCGTTTATAAAAGCGTTTTGATAATCGGGGTGAATTTTTACGCCTTTAAAACCGCTTTTCTTTAAAAAAGCCATTTTTCCGTCTATATCGTCGCACGCGGGATGAATTCCGCCAAAAGAGATAATTTTGTTATCTCCTTTGCCGAATTGTTCGTTTATTTCCATTGCAAAACGGTTTATATGCTCGAATTGCGAGGGTTTTGTAACGACGGGCAATGCCACCGCAATATCGCAGTTCGCCTCTTGCATACGCCCGATAAGCCCCTCCGCTTGACCGTTAAAACAGTATGGAATACCGTCGCTCTGCTCGGATAATATTCCAAGCGTTTTTAAAGCTATTTTTTCGGGAAAAATATGCGTGTGAAAATCTATAAGCATATACTTATAACGCAGAAATTTCCTCCGAAGTTAAGGTTTGTATGCCGTTTTCTTTAACCGCCTTTATAGCTTTTTCCATATCGGAAGCTTTTAAAACGATATACGCGTTTTGTCCGTCAACCGACAAACCGTACATATATTCAACGTTTATATCATACTCTGCTAAAATTTTTAAAAGCTCTTGCAAACTTCCCGCTTTATGGGCGATTTTAATGACCAAAACATCGGAAACGAGAGTGGAAAATCCGTCTTTTGCAAGCGTTTCTTTGCCGAGTTCCGCATTGTTTACGATAAGCCTTAAAAGTCCGTATTCGGTGGTGTCGGCAAGCGATAAAGAAATAATATTAACGCCGTTAGCCTTTAAAACGTTTAAAACTTCTTCAAGTCTTCCCTTTCTGTTTTCGATAAAAACCGATAGTTGTTTTGCAGTCATAGTATTCCTCCTCAATATATTTTACGTTTATCTATAACGTGTACCGCTTTTCCCTCGCTACGAACAAGAGTTTGCGGTTCAACGATTTTGATTTTCGCGTTTAAACCTATAGCTTGCTGTACCGCGTGCGATATTTTTTTGTTTATGGTTTCCAAAACCTTTATTTGGTCGGTATAGAATTTGGGGTCTAATTCCACTTGAATTTCAAGCGTGTCCAAGTTGTTTACTCTGTCGACTATCATCATATAGTGGGGCGTAACCTCTTCAACGTCCACAAGCGCCGCTTCAATCTGCGTGGGGAACACGTTTACGCCTCTTATTATCAACATATCGTCGCTTCTGCCCTTAAAACGAGAAATTCTTGCGCTCGTTCTTCCGCACTTACAAGGCGAGTGGTCGATACTCGTTAAGTCTTTCGTTCTGTAACGGATAAGCGGTAAACCCTCTTTCGTTAAAGTGGTGAACACTAATTCTCCCGTTTCGCCGTCTTTCAAAGGCTGATAGGTTTTAGCGTCTATAATTTCGGGGAAGAAATGGTCTTCGCAAACGTGTAAGCCCGAGTGTTCTATACAGTCGCACGCAACACCCGGTCCCATAACCTCGCTTAAACCGTAAATGTCGTGGCAAGTAATTTTAAGCTTGCTTTCTATCTCGTTACGCATTTTTTCCGTCCAAGGTTCCGCTCCGCAAACGGCTGTTTTTAACTTAATTCGGTCAAGCAAACCTTCTTCCGATAAAACCTCGGAAATGTGCAACAAGTAAGAGGGAGTACACGCAATAGCCGTAGCCCCGAAATCAACCATCATCGTAGTTAATTTTTTGGAGTTACCCGTACTCATAGGAACAACCATCGCGCCTATTTTTTCGGCTCCGCCGTGAGCGCCTAGTCCGCCCGTAAACAAACCGTAGCCGTATGCGATTTGCACAATATCTTTTCTGCCGACGCCCGCCATAGAAAAACATCTTGCAACGCACTCCGACCAAATGTCCAAGTCCCTTCTCGTATAACCTACTACCGTAGCTTTACCCGTCGTTCCGCTGGAAGCGTGAATTCTTACGATTTCGGACTCGGGAACGGCAAATAGTCCGAACGGATAGTTATCTCTTAAATCGTCTTTCGTGGTAAAGGGAAGTTTGTTTATATCCTCTATTCCCTTTATATCGCTAGGCAATAAGCCTATCGCTTGCATTTTTTTGCGATAGAACTCAACGTTATGGTAAACGTAATCGACCAATTTACGAAGTCTTGCGCTTTGAAGAAGAGTCATATCTTCTCTACTCATACACTCTTTAGTTTCGTTCCAAATCATACCTTTTTCTCCGTTTAATCAATTTTCGTATCCGCACTTGAAAGCTTTTACGTTTAAATCTATCGTTTTAGGCGGAACGGTTTTTTCTATTACCTTAATCCACGATTTTTCGTCAAAACCGATATATTTTGCCGACAAGCCCAAAACCACGCTGTTTAAAACTTTGCTGTTTCCCAATTCTTTTGCAATTTCTATGCCGTTAATCGAATAAAGCGTATGTTCCTTTTTTAACTCTTCTATAACGTTTTCGGGATACTTAAACGCTCCCGTAACAACCGTCATCGGCTCGATTTTGCAGTCGTTTACTATTAAAACGCCATCCTTTTTAAGAAAATGAACGTATCTTAAAGCTTCCATTCTCTCAAAAGAAATCAAAACGTCCACGCTACCCTCTTCGCAAACGGGTTCGCAAACTTTTTCGCCGAACCTTACGTAAGTTACCACGCTTCCGCCTCGTTGCGCCATACCGTGTACTTCCGATATTTTTACGTCTAGTCCGTTTTCCAGCGCTGTTTTACCGATAATTCTGCTGGTAAGCAAAGTTCCTTGTCCGCCTACGCCGACTATCATTACGTTCATACTTTTCATCTCGCCACCTTCTTTATCGCGTCGAATTTACAATAGTTTGTACAAAGTCCGCAACCGTTACACATCGTTTCGTCTATCTTTATCGTTCCGTCCGCATTTTTCGTTATTGCGGGGCAACCGATTTTTAAACACATTCCGCATTTTTTACATTTTTCGGAAGAAGAAACGCAAATATTCGGGAATACTTGCCCTTTAAGCAAAGCGCAAGGCGCTTTTGCTATTATTACCGTCAACACGTCTCCGTTTACGCTTTCCTTTATTTTTTCTTCCAAAGTTTTAACGTCGAAAGCGTCTATTTCCAAAACGTTCGGTACGCCTATCGCCTTACAAAGCGTAGCAAAATTTATAGCGTAAGTCGGCTCGCCCTTTAAGGTTTTTCCCGTGCCTGCGTGTTCTTGGTGTCCCGTCATACCCGTGGTACGGTTGTCTAAAATAATTACCGTGCCCGTAGACTTATTGTACACCATATTTACAAGGGAATTTATTCCCGTATGTAAAAAGGTGGAATCTCCTATAACGGCAACCCAATTTTTGATAAAGTCTTTTCCTTTACCCTTTTCTATACCGTGTAAAGCGGAAATGCTCGCTCCCATACAAATGGTCGTATCTATTACGTTTAGCGGAGCAACCGCGCCCAGAGTATAACACCCTATATCGCCCGAAGCGTGAATTTTTAATTTATTCAAAACGGAAAATACGCTTCTGTGCGGACAACCGGGGCATAAAATGGGAGGACGAGCGGGAACTTGAGCCTTGTCGAAAACTTGGCTTTCTTCTCCGTAAATCGCTTTTTTTAACATATTTGCGCTGTACTCGCCTTGTTTGGTGAACAACTCCTTGCCCTTTACGTTTAATCCCCAAGACTTAATTTGTTCTTCTATAACTGGCTCCAACTCTTCGAATACGTATACGGTATCAACGTTTGCAATAAACTCTTCAATAAGTTTTTTAGGCAACGGATTTACTATTCCGAGCTTTAAAACGCTTGCGGTAGGACAAGCCTCTTTTACGTATTGATAAGGTATTCCGCTCGTGATAAAGCCGATTTTTTTATCGTTATACTCCGCTTTATTTACGGGGAAAGAGGAAGCGTCTTTTTCTAAAAGATTATCTCTTGCCTCAACGACTTTATGTCTGCCTATTGCGCAAGCGGGCATCATAACCGTTTTTTGTACGTTTCTCTCGTACGGTTTATCCTCGGGAACCACTCTTTCACCCAAAACGACAGCACTTTGCGAATGCGAAAGTTTTGTCGTGGTACGCAAAATAACAGGCGTATCGTACTTTTCGCTAATCTCGTAAGCGTATTTTATAAAGTCTTTTGCCTCTTGCGAGTCGGAAGGCTCTAAAACGGGCAAGTGTGCGCTACGTGCAATCATACGGGTATCTTGTTCGTTTTGAGAACTTGCAATCCCCGGGTCGTCCGCAACGACCAAAACCGCTCCGCCGTTAGCTCCTATATACGACATAGTGTAAAGCGGGTCGCTTGCAACGTTTAACCCTACGTGCTTCATACACGCCAAACTTCTTACGCCCGCAATAGAAGCGCCTGCCATAACCTCGGTAGCGACCTTTTCGTTAGGCGCCCACTCTACGTATACTTCGTCGTATTTCGCTAAAAATTCGCTTATTTCGGTACTCGGCGTGCCGGGGTATGCGCTCGAAACTTTTACTCCCGCTTCGTACGCTCCCCTTGCGATAGCCTCGTTACCTAGCATTATTTTCTTTTCCATATATCTCTCCTAAATCAGTTGTTTCTTAAATCTTTTATTCTCTTTGCCTTGCCTTCGAACCGTTGAAGCGTATTAGGCGACTCCAACAAAACCTTTATGTCAAGCCCGAGAATAACTTTAAGTTTATTCTTTATTCTTTTGGTTAAAGCCTCCAACTCGGTAAACGAATCGGTACTTTTCAGTAGTTCCACTCTTACCGTAAGTTTATCAGAATACCCCTCTCTTTCGACTATTATCTCATAATGCGGTCCGAGTTCTTCAAAAGACAAAACGACTTCCTCTATCTGCGTGGGGAACACGTTTACTCCTCTCACCTTTAACATATCGTCGCTTCTGCCCGACAAGTTTTCCATACGGCAAAAAGTTCTTCCGCATTTGCAAGGCGTATAGTTAAGCCTCGTAACGTCCTTCGTTCTGTAACGAATTAACGGCAATCCCTCTTTTTTGATACAAGTTATAACGAGTTCGCCCTTCTCTCCTTCGGGAAGAACTTCGCCCGTTTCGGGATTGATTATTTCGGGAATAAAGAA
>CAZRMT010000055.1:0-6681 GCA_964601265.1 uncultured Christensenella sp. | reverse complement strand
ACTCGTGGCCTTCGCGTTGCGAACGCGACGCTCTACCAACTGAGCCATACCCCCGCATTTTGGTGCGCCATAAGGAATTCGAATCCCTAACCTTTGGTTCCGTAGACCAACGCTCTATCCAGTTGAGCTAATGGCGCATACTCTAAACTAAACAACAATGATTATAGCCTCCTTATTGAAATTTGTCAATTATTTTTTTGTTTCTTTTCAATTTTTTTGCGTTTCCCCTTTTAGTAACTTTATCCGCCTTTCAATTTCCGTTACCGTTTTTTCGTAAAGTCCGTTTAACCCCTCGAAATCCATTCGTTTAACGTAAAACTCCTCTAGCTTTTTATGCTCCGCCTTTGCCTTTTTTAGCTCCGAACACGCCTTTAGGGTTAATTCCTTTAAAAATAAGTCGTTTTCGCTTAAAAAGTAACTTTCGTCACGAATAATCAGCTCGTCTACGCCGTCTATCAATATCGCAAAAATATCGCTCGGGTTATAAACGCTATGAAAAACCGTTATTAAATTCCCGTTTTTAAGCAGTTTTTCCCGTAATTCACGCATAAAAATGCAATAATCGCTTAAATTTAAAACCACCTTCCTTATAGTTTTATACTCGTTTTTCTCTATAAAATCGGTAATGCCGTTTTCGTCGAAGCAATTTAAAAAAAGCTTTCTCTCGTACCCGAAATCACCCTTAAAAAGCTCGAATTCCTTTAAGTAATACTCTCGTTTCGCCTTTTCGCTTTTAAACGAATTTCCGTTTTTTATTACCTCGTACACCTCTTTACAGCAAGCCGTATACGAGTACAAGTCGGCGTATATGCTCTTTTTCTTTGAAATAATATCCAAAATTTTATCTTCGTCAAAAAAAACGCCCTCGCCTATAAATTCACCGACGTTTACTATTTTGTCCCTGACCATAGGAACGCTTGCGTCCGCCGTGTGAGGAGCAGTTCCGTCTATTATACAAATATTTTCGTTTACGAAATTAACACCGTCCAAAGAAGACGTGTCGCCCGAACAATAAAAATATTCTATTTTTTCGCATTTTTTCTTAAAACGCTCTGCGAGTTTTCGCATAAAGGTGCTTTTGCCCGTTCCCGAACCGCCCTTTATAACGTAGCGAAAAGATTTTTCGTAAGGACGCAAAATATTATCGAAAAAGTTTACGAATCCGTCGCCCGTGTTAGAGGCGCAAAAATAATTTCTTTCATTCATACGCTATATTATATTCGGTTATTTTAAAAGCCGTTACACACAAAAAAGAAGAAAAGCGTATATATAATACGGGAGAAGAAAATATGATTTTCATAGATTTACAGGATAAAAGGAATTACTTCGCAAAAGAGATTTTATCGAAAAAACGCGAAGTGAAGGCGTATGACGAAAAAGGAGAACTTAAACAAGGCGACACGGTTATATTTTCCCCCGCAAAAAAAATGGATTTAAACGAGGCGCTATCCCTCCCGCGAGGAATTACCGTATACACGGGAAACGTTTGCGAACAGATTTTGAAGATTTTCAAAGAAAAATATATAACCGTAAAAAGCTTTTTAGACGACGAAAAATTTGCTTTAAAAAACGCCGAACTGACCGCCGAGGGCGTGTTGGGAATTATTATAGAAAACACCCCGAAAAGCTTGTTCGAAACCAAAATTCTTATTTTGGGCGGTGGCAGAATAAGCAAGGCGTTAGCGGTTTTACTCAATAAACTAGGCGTTTATTGCGCCGTTACAAGCTTTACGAAAAGCGAATATTACAACGCTTTTTATTATAGCTCTAAGCAGTATTTCGGAAAAGAATATATAAAAGAAGTCGGGCTATACGACGTTATAGTCAATACTCGCCCCGTTTTTTTCGTCGGAAAAGAGGTTGTAGACAAAATAAAGGAAAACACGCTGTTTATAGAAACGGCTTCGGCGGAATGTTTAAACAAAAAAGACGTGAAAAACTTTATATATTTTCCCGCTCCCGCACTACCGCAAAGATTTTGCCCTTTTTCTGCGGGCAGAATTATTGCGGAAAAAGTTTTAGAGGACACGAATGATTAAAAACGTAGGATTTGCCATTACAGGCTCGTTCTGTATGCATAAAAAAATAATTAAACTTTTAAAATCGCTGAAAGAAAAAGGCTATAACGTTCTCCCGATAGTCAGTCAAACGGTTTTTTATACCGATACGAAATTCGGCAAAAGCAAAGATTTTATAGCGGAAATAGAAAACGTAACGAACAATAGAGTTATCAAAAATATAGTCGAGGCAGAACCCATAGGTCCTAAAAATTTGATAGATATTTTGATAGTCGCGCCTTGCACGGGGAACACTTTATCTAAAATTTCCAACGCTATTACCGATAATGCGGTTACTATGGCGGTAAAATCTCATTTAAGACAAAATAAACCCGTACTCATAGGCGTTTCGTCAAACGACGCACTGGGCAAAAACAGCGAAAACCTCGGGAGACTGATAAACAGTAAGAATATATTCTTTATCCCTTTCGGGCAAGACGACTATATCAATAAACCCAATTCTTTAATCAGCGAATGGTCGCTAACCGAAAAAGCTATGCTGGAAGCGGAAAAAGGACGACAAATTCAACCGATTATAATATCTTACGCTTAACAAATTCCCTTTTTATACATATCGTATTATAAAGGAGATTACTATGTGTTTTTTTACGAGAGATAATTGTAGTTGCAGACCAAATCGCCCTACCGCCCCCACGGGCGTTACGGCTAGATACGTTATAGGCGCCACGGGACCGAGAGGTCCGCAAGGTGCGACGGGTGCTCAAGGACCGCAAGGCGAAAGAGGACTTCAAGACGCGTTATACGCCTTAGGCGGAACGGGAACGATTGCCTCCGACGCCATTATTCCTATAAGCGAAAATACTTCTACAACGAACAGCACTATTACGGTAACCAACAACCAAGTAATAGTTCCCGCGGGAGTTTATTTAATTTCGTACGGAGTAAGCGGTACGACAATAGAGACTGCGGGAAATATGACCGTTACGCTTTATGCGGGCGGAACGGCTTTATCGAACGGCGAAATAACCGAATACGCCGAAACGACGCAAGCTAAATCACTGTCTAAAACGATTATGTATAAAGCGACCACCGCAGTCACTTTGAGTTTATACAACACTTCCGACTCTTCTATAACGCTAGGCGAAGCGTTTTTAACGGTTGTAAGATTCGAATAAATTTTAAAACACTCCCCCGAGCGTACGCTCGGGGGAGTAAAACTTTTAACTTTTAGTTGTCCGTTTGACTTGAAATAGCCTCCATAACGACGGCGTTATATTCGGAATTAAACGCATAAAACTTATTATGCAAACGTATATATACCTTATTTTGACTTAAGCTTCTACGAACTTCAACTGTCAGCTCTAAGCAAGGTTCTCCCTCAAAATAGACTTTTCCGTATGCCACATGTTCGGTAAAGTTAAACAGTTCAGGATTGTTAGATATCAATACCACATTGTTTCTTTCTTCTACATAACATGCGTCAACTTCACTGCCTAAATCTAAAACGTCGTTAAAACAAAAATTCAAGGGTAAATAAGAACATAAATTGATTTCTGTTGAATTAAGGTCTAAAAACAAACTAATCACTTTTGTTTCTTTTGTCGGCGGTAACGAATACCCCTCTCTAAGATAGAGCCCGTTCCTACCTGCATTTACCACTAAAACATTATCGTTTTCGTAGCACTTAAACACAAGAGCCCAAAAGTAAAAATTATAACTATTTTTTTTCTTAATCCTACCTATATATTCACCGCTTATATCTTTCCGCTTATACCAATAGCAATAATTTGAAGTCTCGTAAATTTCGTCATCAGGGAATACAGCATAATATTTTTTACCGTTATACGTAAAGGAGTTCCCGCTTTGTTTTAGTCTGGGGTACTTTAAAGCCGAGCACGTTAAAACTGTACAACTGCAAGCCGACGCACACAAAATAAACGCCAAAAGTAAAACCATTAAAACTTTTTTGCTTTTCAACTTAACCACCCCCTCAACTTTTTACCGATTTTCTTTATCGGCGAAAGGACTTTTTTTCATTATACCAAAAAAGTATAGGAATGTCTATACCTGTTTTTTAGTTTTTATTGATAAATATTTAATTAAGGCATTGTTTTAGTAAAAATTTTATATAAAACCGACATATACGGCGATTAAAGATAATTTTAGTAAAAACCCGTGCAACGGGAAAGTTGCACGGGCTGAACCTATTCTTTTATAAAATTATTGAAATACGGCGTGGTTTTCGCTTGTTAACGTAACTTTTGCCGTAAGATTTTCACTTGCTCGAATTACTTTCTGTTTTTCGACCATAACTTCATTCTTTGCTCTTTGGAAAGAATTTTTTTGCGTAACCTTATGCTCTTGGGCGTAACCTCTACAAGCTCGTCGTCGGCAATAAACTCTAAACATTGTTCCAAACTTAAAACCGTGGGAGTGATTAGCTTTAACGCTTCGTCGCTACCGCTCGCTCTGTTGTTGGTCAACTGCTTTTTCTTGCAAACGTTTACGACTATGTCCTCTTCTCTCGAGTTTTCTCCGACAATCATACCCTCGTATACTTCAACGCCTGCGGTAACGAAAAGCGTACACCTCTCTTGCGCGTTAAACAGTCCGTATTGCGTGGTCGTTCCGTTCTCGAAGCACACTAAACTTCCGCGAGTTCTTTCGCTGACATCGCCTTTGTATTCTTCGTACCCGTCGAAAACGTGATTCATAACGCCGAAACCTTTCGTGTCGGTTAAAAGCTCGCTCCTGTACCCTATTAAACACCTTGACGGAATTTTAAAAGTGAGCCTCGTTTCGTTGTTTCCGCTAGCCGTCATAGTTTTAAGTTCCGCTTTTCTCGCTCCGAGCTTATTCATAACCGCTCCCACGTACTCGTCGGGAACTTCTACCACTAATTCCTCGATAGGCTCGTGCGTTTTGCCGTTTACCTCTTTAAAAATAACTTTAGGTCTGGAAACTTGGAATTCGTATCCCTCTCTCCTCATTTGTTCGATTAAAATGGAAAGGTGCAATTCTCCACGCCCGTAAACCTTAAAGGTGTCGGCGGATTCGGTTTCCTCCACACGCATACTTACGTTGGTTTCTATCTCCTTAAACAGCCTTGCCCTTAAATGCCTGCTTGTTACGAACTTACCCTCTTTTCCCGCAAAAGGCGAATTGTTTACTATAAAATTCATGGAAATGGTAGGCTCGTCTATCGCGACGAAAGGAAGCGCTTCAACGCAGTCGGGCGAACAAATGGTTTCGCCTATGTTGATTTTCTCTATGCCGTTTATTGCGATAATATCGCCCGTTTTGGCTAATTCACACGGAACTCTTTTAAGTCCGTCGTATTGGAACAATTTTACTATTCTTCCCGAAGAAGTCGTTCCGTCGGTATGGCAAACGACGATGGGCGCGCCTTGCTGAGCCGTTCCTCTGACTATTTTACCTATACCTATTCTGCCGACGTATTCGTCGTAATCGACGTTGCATATAAGCGTTTGAAGTCCCGCTTCCGTTTCTCCTTCGGGGCAAGGTATTTCTTCTAAAACGGTATCGAGTAAAGGCGACATATCCTTTCTTTCGTCGTTTAAGTCCTTTACCGCCCAACCGAGTTTAGCGCTTGCGTATACGGTTTTAAAATCGAGCTGGTCGTCGTTGGCGCCGAGGTCTAAAAACAATTCCAAAATGGAATCCATAGTCTTGTCCAAATCTCCGCCCTTGTCGATTTTGTTGATGACGACTATCGGTTTTTTGTTTAAGTTTAACGCCTTTTTAAGAACGTATCTCGTTTGAGGCATACTTCCCTCGACTGCGTCGACCAAAAGAATAACTCCGTCCACCATAGACAAAATTCGCTCGACTTCCCCTCCGAAATCTGCGTGACCGGGGGTGTCGACTATGTTTATCTTTACGCCCTTATAGTGGATTGCGGTATTTTTGGCTAATATCGTTATTCCTCTTTCCTTTTCGATATCACCGCTGTCCATAACCCTTTCGGCTACGACTTCGTTGGTTCTGAAAATATGAGTTTGTTTTAAAAGTTCGTCAACCAAAGTGGTTTTGCCGTGGTCGACGTGCGCGATAATGGCTACGTTTCTTATATCCGTTCTCTTTTCCATAAAATTTCTCCGTTAAGTACAAAAATAAGTATAATTATTAACCGAAAAAAAGTCAAATAAATAAAGCGTAATAACTAAAATTTCGGTATTACCTTTACTAAAACTCTTGCCGACGTTGACAAAATTATACCCGTTTGCTATAATTAGCCTATGAAAAGTATTTTGCTTATGAACTGTTATTTCGGAAAACTGCCGTCCTATTTCGACTTTTACCTAAAAAGCGTGAAATGGAGCCCTACGGTCGATTTTTTGCTTGTAACGGACGACAAAACCGAATACGATTATCCCGAAAACGTAAAGGTAGTCTATAAAGATTTTCCTTCGTTTAAAAAGGAACTACAAACGCTTTTCGACTTTGAAATAAGTTGCGATACCTTTTACAAGGTTTGCGATTATAGACCCGTTTTCGGCAAGCTTTTTTACGATACGGTTAAAAATTACGACTTTTGGGGCTATGCCGATTTAGACTTGATTTTCGGCGATATTCGCCGTTTTATCACGGACGATGTTTTGCTTTGCCACGATAAAATTCAAACGGCGGGACACTTAACCGT
>CAZRMT010000054.1:0-6701 GCA_964601265.1 uncultured Christensenella sp. | reverse complement strand
CGTCTTTTACAGTTACGCTCTTAAATTCGTATCCGCTTTCAGCCGTAAAGCTCATAGTTACTTGTTCGCCGTATTTTGCGGTTTTGTTTACGTTTACGCTTCCGCCCGTTGCGTTTACCGTTATAGTGTAGTTTATCGCCTTAAACGTTACCGTTACAGTTACGGAAGAAGCAGGCATTGTAAACTTGTTATCCGTTACAGTTAAGGGCTTATCCTCTGCGTCTTTTACGGTTACCGTATCTAATTCGTATCCCGTGTCGGGCGTGGCGGTAACGGTTACCTCGTCGTTTTCGTAAGCCGTGGTAGAACTTAAAGAAACTTTTCCGTTAACAGCCTTGGCAAGGTTGATTAAGTAGCTTGTTTTTTCTTCGAGAACCACAACGTATCCGCCGTTTGCCCTTTGCGTAAGCGTGAGCGTGTCTTTACTCGTTAAAGTTTTGATTTCGCAATTTATATCTCGCTTATTTTCGCAATCGGTATAAACGTGAGCGATATATTGCTTTTTACTGTCGAGGAAGTCGAGTTTAATCGTATCCGTTCCCGCAACTTCGCTAATAGAACCGATATACCATCTTCCGTCCTCGGTCTTTCTCGCAATAGACATATTTCTTCCGATTTCACCCGACAAAAGCTTTAAGTCAGCCCAACGACCGGGGAAGTTTTTGTAGAAATATTTCTCGTTTTCGGGTAAAGCCTTATATTCGTCCACGGTAGAAGCAAAACACGTAACTCCCGACTCGTAAATAATGGGGAACGCCATTTGAACGGCACGGTTAGTGTTACCGTTTCCGAAAGGATAAATGTAAGGCGTAAAGTCGGTGGGGCCGACGGTTCCTCTGACGTAGGATAAAATGGTGTGTTGAGATACTCTCGTGTGGTTAAGCTCCTCTCCGTTTATATCCTCTCTGTTAATAATGTTAGGATAGGTAACTCTTTCTCCGCTAGGCTTGTTGGAGCCGTGGAAGTTCGCAACCAAGTGGTACTGAACCGTCTTTTTATAAAGCAATTCGTACATTGCCATCGTCTCTTGCGTTTCGCTGTCGAAGAAGTCGAGTTTTATTCCCGCAATACCTATATCGGAAAGCATTTTAAACACTTTATCCATTCTTGCTTCCGTATCGCAAATTCCTAGGTGAATCCAAGCTATAAGTTTTATGCCTTTTTTATTAGCGTAATCTATAATCTTTTCGCCCGTGTAAGAACCCGCAACGTAAGTCGAGGTACTGTCGTATTTCTGCGTTATGTATCTGGTGTCGGTAGTTAACCAGTCGTAAACACCTTCGTACCAGTTGGCAAAGTTGTTATAGGTGTTCAAGCTGTCCGTGTCGTAACCGTAGGAAACTCTATGCTCCATAGTTACCCAAGGTTGCCAACCTTCGTCCATAATAAAGTATTTCCAACCCATTTCCGAGGCGAGGTCGATATACTCGATAATAGCCTCGGGCGTTCCTTGATATTTCTTGTCGCAACCCGCGTTGACGCCACTCATCCACGACCAAGAGGTTACGCCCGCTTCTACCCAATCCCATTCGTCGCCCGAAGTGTCCGCTCTCGTAGCAACGTTTTCTACCATATTGGATTTTATTACTTCTTCAAGCGTTCCCGCAATAAACACTCTCCACGGAAGATAGGTTTCCCCGCTGACGGTAACCGCCGAAGTTTGTTGGTTAGAATGGTTTACTCTTACTATTTTTTGATTATAGCTTTCTATTACCGAACCCCAAATATATCCGAACACGTCCGCTTCGGACACGAGACAGTAAACGTCGTCGGGGGTTTTGTAGATAAACGGCATAGTTTTGTATCCGCTGAAATTGTGGATATAGTTTTCGCTAGCCACTTGTAGGTCTGTGGAAGATTTTCCGTTGCCGTCCAAAGCGGTCATTCCCAAAGCGTAAAGCTTGGAGAAGAAAGGAATACAAATAGTAGTGTCCTCGTCGGTTAGCGTAAAGCTTCCGCCGTCCGCCTTTTTAATTATATAACGGAACGCGATACCGTCGTTATACGCTCTTGCAACTACCGTGAATTTATCTCCGTTATGGTTAAAGGTTATGCTTCTCTCGTTGCAGTAATCGGTATTTTCCAAATATTTACCCGAATAGGTTTTATACGTTTCGTTTATAAGCCTACTTTCCGTCATCGACTCGAACGTAAACCCGTAAGTGAGCGCTCCGAGCGAAGTGTCGTTAAAGCCCATTCTCGATTTTTCAACGAACAGCTTTCCGCCTTTTACCGCAGAATAATCTATCCAGCCGTTGTTGAGCGTAACGATTATTTTCGTGTTGCCGTCGGGCGAAACGACTTCCATTTGTTTGTTGTTGTTAGAAGTTTCGCTCCCCACGACTACAGTCATATAGGTGGACTTTTGTATATTTCCGTTAAAGCCCTCTTTATACGTTACGTGTATTTCCGCTTGCCCCACGCCTACCGCCGTAAAGGTCTTGTTATCGTTGTTTACCGTTACCACGCTTTCGTCGGTGGAAGATAAAGTAAAGCTCGAATTATCCGCTTTGTTAACGTTCATTCCGTAGCTTGCGGTATAAACGGAAGCCGTTGCCGTTTCTCCGACTTTCAAAGAGTCGTTGGTAGCCGTAAGCGAAATTGAATTCGTAGAGTATGCGTTGTTTGCAAAAATTCTCGGCATACAGTACATTGCGTGACAAGTGTCGGCGTTTACCGTAGAGGTGATAACCTTTATTTGGGTTGCCCCTGCGGGGATATTCGCCACGATTTGCCCCATTTGTCCAACTCTTTTTACCGTGATTGCGTCTTTTATATTAAACCAATCCTTTCCGTCGTAAGAACACTGTACCGTGAAAGTCGCCTCTTGCTCCCAACCCGCCTTTGCGGAAGAAACGATTCCGACGAAAGCGCTGAATTGAGTCGCGCTCATTCCCGTAATATCGTATATAGCGTAAGAAGCCTCTTCCGAGGGGTGAATAAACACGCATTTATCGAACACGGTAGCCATACTGTGCGTAGTTCCCGGCTCTTTTACGAGGTTGAATAAAGCTACGTCATAGCCGTCCAACACGTCGTCGTTTAACAGTTCTCCGTAGCCGATTTTGGCGTTATACACGTTCATATCGGATAAATAGAGATAATCGCAATATAGTTTAGCGTCGGCAAAAGTAACGTTGTCGAAAGCGTCTCCGTCACCGCCGTCTCCTATCGTTATATACAGGTGAGAAGCTCCGTACGGAATTTTTAAGTCAAGGTCTATCGCATTGTCGTTTCTGGTTAAAACTTGGTCGACGTAAGTCCATAAATCGACGTCGTCGCCCGCGTTCATTCTATAACCCACTCTAAGCTTAACGGTCGCTCCGTCCTCGCCCGACAAACTGTCTTTTTGGTTGATTCCCACTTTTGCGGTAAACCTATAAGCTCCCGTTCCGCCTATATCCCAACCGAATTTAGATCTCGATTGAAAGCATATTCCTTTATCGAAAGTTTGATAATAGCCGTCGCTTATTTTAAGTTTTAACGGTACTTTCGTTCCGTCGATAGAGGGGAAGGACTCGTTTATCGTGTAACGGTCGTAAAAACAACCGTCGCCGAACTGCTCCGTATACTCGTAAGGAAGTTCGCTTAAATAAAGAAAGCTCGCCTCTTGTCCTACCGTTAAGTTTTCTCCGTAAATTCTGGGGTTAGCGAAAACCGCGTGTTCGCAAACGGTGTCGTTCGCCTCTAAATCGTAGGTCGCAAGCGTAAGCGTTTTAGAGTTTTGCGGAATTTCTATATCTATCGTTCCGTATCTCGAATCAGGCGTGTAAACGGTGGTATCGTTAAACTTTTCCACTCCGTCGATATACACTTTAAAGTTAGCGTTCGCCCTATGCGCCGAACCGTGCCCCGTCACGAAATGATTTACGCCGATAATAGCCGTAAAGCGAGTGGCGTTAAGCCCCGTTATATCGAACGAAATCTTTCCTTCCTTGCTAGCGTCGTCTCTATTGATCGTTACGGCTCTTGAAAAGCGTTCGTCGTAATAGCCCGCGCCCCTATTCAAGGTTATGGCTCCGTCCAACGCGTCTACGGGAGATAACGTTTCGTCTATTGCGTACCCCCACAAGTTTTCGGTGCTTTTAACCCCTAAATCGCCTAAATACGCAAATTTATACGTACTCGCGTCGGCGTTAACCGTTACCGAAGATTTTTTTGCGGTAAACGAACCTATCGCCAAAATCATCGACAACGAAAAAATTAAGGATAAAATCCATAAAGAAATTCTTTTGGTTTTCATTACAATCCTCCGTTACCTTATTTTATAAGTTGCTTTAATATATTATCATTACGACGGTTAAAAGAAAATGGACAAAAGGAATTTTTTTCAAATAAAAGCGTTTTGTCCATATATTTTTTAAAAAACAAGAGGACGCAAAAGGTTATGCGTCCCCGAAAAATCACTCGAAAAGTTTTGCCAAAACCCTTGCTATTTCCTTTATTTCCATAGAGGAAGTGTTAACGCAAAGGTCGTAGTTTAGCTTATCGCCCCACTTTTCCCCCGTGTAAAAGGCGTAATAGCTCGCACGGTTTTTGTCTATCCGCTTTATCTGTTTTATAAGTTTTTTATCGCTCACGTTCGGTAATTCTTCTCTTTTTTTGCAACGCTCCGCCCTACTCTTAATATCGGCGTAAACAAAAATTTTAAAGGGATTTAAATCTTTTAAAATCTTGTCGGCGCAACGCCCTACTATCACGCAAGAAGATTTTTCCGCCATTTCTTTGATAACGCTGGTTTGCTCGGTAAAAATCGCTTGCTTGTTCGCCATTGCGGGGTTCGAGTAATACGCAAACGCATTGCCCGTGGTCACGGGGAATAACTGATGCGGAGTATGCTCGACGATTTCCTTTACGTAACTTTCGGACAACGCCGTTTTTTTGGCTATTTCGGTAATAATTTCCTTGTCGTAAAACTCAAATCCTAAAATTTCGGCAAGTTCTCTGGCAAGCTCTCTGCCTCCGCTCCCGAACTCTCTGCCCACGGTGATAACGGTGTTCATATCTACCTCCCTAAATTATGGTATATATTTATTTTAAATCGAAAAAAACCGTTTGTCAATACCGAAATTATTCTCTTTTCCCACTTTTTCTTATTGAAATTCCCTCTCCGATATGCTAAACTATGAAAAAAGGAGGTTTTATGAAAAACGTATTGATATTATCGGGAAGCCCCAGAAAGGGCGGTAACAGCGACAGACTTTGCGACGAATTCGCTCGCGGAGCAATAAAAAGCGGAAACACGGTTGAAAAAATATTCGTTGCAGAAAAAAATATAGGATACTGCAAGGGGTGCTACTATTGCCGTGACCACGGCGGAGAATGTTTTATTAAAGACGATATGGCAGTTATTTTACAAAAAATGATAAACGCCGACGTGATAGTTCTTGCAAGCCCCGTCTATTTCTACTCGATAGACGCTCAACTTAAAGCTTTAATCGACAGAACCGTCGCCCGTTGGACGGAAGTTAAGGATAAAGAATTTTATTATATCGTAACTTGCGCCGACACGGAAAAATCTTCTGCGGAAACCACTCTTGCGTGTTTCAGAGGCTACGCCGACTGCGTGGAAGGAGCAAAAGAAGCGGGCGTTATCTACGGCACGGGCGTTTACGAAAAGGGCGAAATAGAATCTTCACCCGAACTAAAACACGCCTACGAACTCGGCTTAAAAGTATAATTTTAGCTCTTTTTACTTATTGCAAATTTTAACGAACCTATTTTTTTAGATTTTATCTATAAAAATAGGTTTTTTATTATCTAAAATAATTATCGTTTTTTCCTTTTTTTGTCAAACGACAAAACGCGTAACGAAAACGCAAATTTTAATGCGTGTATTTTTTTAGGTTTTATATGGAAATTTTGATTTTTTAATTATTAAAACATTACAAAATAACAACTGTTTTTCGCAACAAAAAACGGAAAAAGTGTATTTTTTTACCCCTTAAAATTATAGGAAAAGTGTAAATTTCACCCTCGAAAATATAGGAAAAGTGTAAAACCCCTCTTTTCGCCGTTCTCGGCAAAGGCATTTTAAAGCGGTAAAAATTAGAAAAAATGCGTTTTTGCAAACAAACTTTCCCCCTATGGGCAAAAAAAGTATAAAAAATGCGTTTTTAATTAAATTTTTGCTTAAATTTTTCCCTTTTTTATTTTTTTAATATTGACTTTAACAAGGCAATGTACTATAATTAGAAAGATGAATTTTATTTGGAGGAATACAATATGAAAAAATTGACTATTGACGGTAATACCGCTGCCAGTCACGTAGCGTACGCTTTCAGCGAAGTTGCGGCTATTTATCCTATTACCCCTTCTTCGCCTATGGCGGAAGTGGCTGACGCTTGGGCTACCGAAGGTAGACTTAACATGTTCGGACAACCTTTAAGACTTGCCGAAATGCAGTCCGAAGGCGGAGCGGCGGGCGCCGTTCACGGTTCGTTGACCGCAGGCGCGTTGACGACCACTTACACTGCAAGTCAAGGCTTGCTTTTAATGATTCCGAATATGTATAAAATTGCGGGAGAATTGCTCCCCACGGTTTTCCACGTAAGCGCAAGAGCTTTAGCCGCTCACTCGCTTAACATTTTCGGCGACCACGCAGACGTTATGGCTTGTCGTCAAACGGGTTTTGCAATGATTGCTTCCAACTCCGTACAAGAAGTTATGGATTTAGCGCTCGTTTCTCACCTTTCCACTTT
>CAZRMT010000053.1:0-6969 GCA_964601265.1 uncultured Christensenella sp. | reverse complement strand
CTTGGCGGAGAAACCGAGATTTGAACTCGGGCTGGCTGTTACACCACTACTCCCTTAGCAGGGGAGCCCCTTCAGCCACTTGGGTATTTCTCCATATTACTGACTTTATTATATTAACATACTTTTTTTGCCTTGTCAAAGGTTTTTTTGTTTTTTTCTGTAAAAATACTTCATAACGGGAAAACTCTTGATTGTAGTTCGTGTGGCGGAAATGAAAACGCTCGATAACGTTTTTTGAAAAACATAAACTCGTAATTTGTGAAGTTTCACGTGAAACAATATCTTGTGGTTTTTAAAAAAACTAATGCAAAATATAGATTTTTAATTTTTAATAAATAAAAAAGCTAGGAAAAATAATGATAAAAGTTAAAAAACGCTTGACAAAAAAGTAAAAATTTAATAAACTATTTTAGCATTATAAGGAAACGTATGTAGAATTAGCCCCTTTACATTCGTTTATTATAACCCAAAAACAAACGAATCAAGGAGAAATAATAATGAAAACCTATATGGCAAACGCCAAAACGGTAGAGAGAAAATGGTACGTCGTTGACGCAACGGACGTTCCGCTCGGAAGACTTGCAAGTCAAGTTGCGGCCGTTTTAAGAGGAAAACATAAACCCACTTTTACTCCCAATGTCGATTGCGGAGATTTCGTAATTATTTTAAATTGCGATAAAGTAGCTTTAACCGGTAAGAAAGCAGTTAAGAAAATGTACACCTATCATACCGGATATATCGGAGGACTTAAACAAACTCCTTACGGAAAGATGATTGAAGAAAAATCCGATAAGCTCGTATACGAAACCGTTAAGGGAATGTTACCCAAAAACAGTTTAGGAAGAAGTATGTTGACCAAGCTCAGAACCTACAAAGGCGCTGAACACAGACATTCCGCTCAACAACCCGTTGAGTTGAAAATCGACAAGTAATAAGGGGGAATAAAAATGGCTAAAGCTGTTAAGAAAAAAATACAGTACTGGGGAACGGGCAGAAGAAAAACTGCCGTTGCTAGAGTTAGACTTCTCCCCGGCGGAAACGGAACTATTATAATCAACGGAAAGAGCATTGACGATTACTGCAACGACGACATCGAAAAGCAAGTAATTTGTTCGCCTCTTGCTTTGACTGAAACTCTTACCGCATACGACGTTATGGTTAACGTTAAAGGCGGTGGATATACGGGACAAGCTGGAGCTATTCGTCACGGTATCGCAAGAGCTTTGTTGGTTGCCGACGAAAATTTGCGTTCGGCTTTAAAGAAAGCGGGATTCTTGACGAGAGACCCCAGAATGAAAGAGAGAAAGAAGTACGGTTTAAAGAAAGCACGTCGTGCTCCTCAATTCTCAAAGAGATAATTTTTATCAGATATTATTCCGAAATTCCTTTTTTGGGGATTTCGGAATTTTTTTGGTAATTTTATCGGACGTATTGTGTGTGGGGGCTTGCCGTATTTCACACTAAAAAGCATAAAAACGAGAGTTTTACGGGAAATAAGCAGGTTTTTACCGACCGCCAAAAGATTAATCATATACTTTTTAACAACCTTTAAAAAATTTTATCGCAGAAGAAATAAAATAAAACGCATACGATTGTCAAAAAAATCGCAATGTGATAAAATTTTAACGTGAGGCAAAATATGAAAATAAGTAAAATCGTGGGATCGGGAAAAATATCTTTATCGTTTGAAGTTTTTCCGCCCAAAACGAGTGATTCTTTCGATACTGTCGAAAGCGCAATAGAAGAAATAGCTAAGCTTTCGCCCTCCTTTTTAAGCGTTACTTACGGTGCGGGCGGAGGCACGAGCGAATACACTCTAAAAGTGGCAAAAACAATAAAAGAAAAATACGGCGTTCCTACGCTGGCGCATTTAACGTGCGTGTCTTCTACGAAAGAAACGGTAAAAAAGCGTCTTGAAGAGATAAAAAAAGCCGGTATTGAAAACATTATGGCTTTGCGCGGAGATATTCCCGATGAAATGCAAAACCAAGACAGAAGCGGTTGGGATTATTCACACGCCGTGGAGCTGATTCGAGATATAAAGCAATTCGATAAAGATTTATGCGTCGGATGCGCTTGCTATCCCGAAGTTCACCCCGAAAGCCCAAATCAAAAAGAAGATATAAAACATATAAAAGAAAAGGTCGATGCGGGCGCTGAATTTTTGACTACGCAAATGTTTTTCGATAATAACCTTCTATACAATTTTTTATATAAATTGAGAGAGCAAGGCGTAACCGTGCCCGTGGTGGCGGGAATTATGCCGATTACGAGTGCAAACCAAGTAGAAAGAGCAATAAAACTTTCGGGTTCGTTTATGCCTCAACGCTTTAAAGCGTTGGTGGATAAGTTCGGAAGCGATAAAAAGGCTATGGTACAAGCGGGAATTGCGTACGCAACCGACCAGATAATAGATTTATTCGCAAACGGAATAAACAACGTTCACGTGTATTCTATGAATAAGCCTTTCGTTGCGCAGAAAATCAAAGAAAATCTTGAAAGTATGATAGGAAAATGAGTTTGATAAAAGTAAAAAAGTATTCCTCTTTTCCGTATGATTTTGCGGAGATAAAAAGATATTGTCGTTGCGAAAACGAAAGCTTACCGCTTATAAACGAGTGTGTGAATTTAATTGACGGAAAACTCGATTTTCGTGTTGCGTATAGAGAACTAAATCTTAAAATAATGGATAATTTATGCGATTTTGAGCGTGTGAAAATTAACAGCAAAAACCTCTCCGATAATTTAAGCGGTTGCGACAAAGCGGTTGTTTTTTGTGCGACGATAGGAATAGAATACGATATAATATTACAAAAATATTTACGACTTTCCCCCTCTAAAAGTTTAATTTTGCAAGGAATAGGCGCAGAACGGGTCGAGCGTCTTGCAAACGTTTTTAATAAAGAGATAACGCTACTTTCGCCGTTCGGGACGAAACCGAGATTTAGCCCGGGGTTCGGAGATTTTCCGCTCTCTTTTCAAAAAGAAATTTTTTCGATACTCGACTGTGAAAAAAATATAGGCGTTACGCTTAATTCTTCTTATTTAATGACGCCGTCCAAGTCGGTTACGGCGATAATCGGAATAAAAAAACAGGTTTAAAATGAATTTTAGGACTTTTTTAAAAAAATCAATAGTTTTATTGGACGGCGGAATGGGGACTTCTCTCCAAAAGGCGGGAATGTCCACAGGCGAGCGTTCGGAAAAATGGAATTTAACTCACCCCGAAGAGGTAATGAAAGTTCATCGTGATTATTTCGATGCGGGCGCAAACGTGGTATGCGCTAATACTTTCGGAGTAAACGTTTTAAAATACGACGAAAACGAAGCGGAGTTATTGATAAAAACCGCATTCGATATAGTGAAAAAAGCAAGAGAAACTTCTAGCGGAAAGCAAGAAAAATTTATAGCGCTCGATATAGGACCGTTAGGCAGAATGTTAAAGCCGTACGGTGATTTGAATTTCGAGGACGCCGTGTCCGTTTTCAAAAAAACCGCCGTGCTTGGCGAAAAATACGGAGCGGACTTGATTTTTGCGGAAACTTTAACCGATTCTTATGAGACGAAAGCGTGCGTACTTGCGGTAAAAGAAAGTACGTCTTTACCGATAATCGTTTCAAATGCGTATTCCGAAGACGGTAGACTGCTTACGGGGGCAACGCCTGAAAGCGTTATTGCTCTTTTAGAGGGAATGGGCGTGGACGCTTTGGGCGTTAACTGTTCGTTCGGACCGAAACAGCTTTTGCCCGTTATTGAAAAATATCTCGACTTTTCTTCTTTGCCCGTAATATTTAAGCCTAATGCGGGACTTCCCGAAGTGAACGATAAAGGAGAAACCGTTTACGATATTTCTCCCGAGGAGTTCTCCGAAGTTATAAGCGGTGCGTTAGATAAGGGCGTAAGGCTTGTCGGGGGTTGTTGCGGAACGGATAAACGACATATAGAACGGCTTTTTGATAAAATAAACGGTAAACTGCCTAAAAAAATCACCGATAAAGGGTTAAGCGTAGCTTCTTCATATAATCATGCGGTAACGTTTGGAAACGGGTGCGTGTTGATAGGCGAAAGGATAAATCCCACTGGCAAAAAGAGGTTTAAGCAAGCGCTTAAAGAAAACGACTTAGACTATATTTTAAGCGAGGCCGACGGACAGCAAAAAAAGGGCGTACATGTATTAGACGTTAACGTCGGACTTCCTGAAATTGACGAGGACGCGCTTTTAACGGACGTGGTAAAAGAAATTCAAGCCGTTTGCGATTTGCCCTTGCAGATAGACACTTCTTCCGTAAGCGCAATGGAGAAAGCGTTGCGAGTTTATAACGGAAAAGCGATGATAAATTCCGTAAACGGTAAGCGTGAAAGTATGGAAAGCGTATTTCCGCTGGTAAAAAAATACGGCGGACTTGCGGTTTGTTTAACGCTTGACGAAAACGGAATTCCGTCCACGAAAGAAGGCAGAGTTAAAATTGCGAAAAACATTATAAAAACGGCGAAAAAATACGGAATAGATAAAAAGGATTTAATATTCGACGCTTTGACTATGACTGTCAGCGCAGATAATAATTCCGCAAAAGTTACTTTAGACTCGTTAAAGGAAATCAGTGAAAAACTTCATTGTAAAACCATACTCGGCGTGTCGAATATTTCTTTCGGTCTTCCCGAAAGGGACAACGTCAATTCGGTGTTCTTTACTCTCGCAATGCAAAACGGACTGTCGGGGGCGATTATCAATCCTTATTCGTACGAAATGCTTAACGCCTATTATTCTTTTACTCTTTTACAAGGTAACGACGATAATTGTTCGAAATATATAGGGTTTGCGCAAAACAACGTTAAATCTATTTCCGCAACGGCCGTGGCGACTAAAAGCGAAACGGAATACGCAAGCGAATTGCAAGAAGCGATAATTAAAGGCTATAAAGATAAAACCGTTGAAATTGCCAAAGGGCTTTTAACCACAAAAGAGCCTATGGAGGTAGTCAACGGGGATATAATTCCTGCTCTCGATAAAGTCGGCAAAGCGTTCGAAGAAAAAAGAGCGTTTCTTCCGCAACTCTTAATCAGCGCGGAATGTGCGAAAAACGCATTCGGACAAGTAAAAACGGCTTTAACGGGGAATTCTTCGGCAAAGAAAGCAAAAATAATCCTAGCGACTGTTAAAGGCGATATTCACGATATAGGAAAAAACATCGTTAAATTGCTTTTGGAAAACTATGGATTCGACGTGATTGATTTAGGAAAAGACGTTCCGCCCGAAAAAGTTTTACAAGCGGTGCAAACTAACGGAGCAAAACTTGTGGGGCTGTCGGCTTTGATGACTACCACGGTACCGTCGATGGAAGAGACGATTAGTTTATTGAAAAAGTCGTTCCCCGACGTAAAAACCGTCGTCGGGGGGGCGGTGCTTAACGAGGACTATGCAAACAAAATCGGTGCGGACAAGTATTGCAAAGACGCTATGGATACCGTGAGGTTTGCGGAAGAATTGTATAATAAAGGATTTTTCGGTTAGATATACGATAAAATTTGACAATTTAACGATTAAACACTATAATTATTATTTGTTTGATTAGAAATTATAAACAAGGGGTTACTATGAAATACGATTGTATTATCATCGGAGCGGGACCGGGAGGAATTTTTACCGCATACGAATTGATTAAGGGAAACAAAAATTTAAAAATTGCCGTATTTGAAACGGGAAACAGTCTTGAAAAAAGGGCTTGTCCCATCGGAAGTAAAAAGGTAAAATCCTGTATACATTGCTCTACTTGCGCCATTATGAACGGTTTTGGTGGAGCGGGGGCGTTTTCCGACGGTAAGTACAACATAACTAATCAATTCGGCGGAACGCTTCACGAGTTTATCGGCAAAGAAAAAGCTGTAGAGCTTATGAAATACGTGGACGAAATCAATATGAAAAACGGCGGAGAAGGAACTAAACTTTATACGACCGCCAATTCCGAAATAAAAAAGCTTTGTATGCAAAACCAGTTGCATTTGTTGGAAGCTTCCGTAAGACATTTGGGAACGGACAAAAACTATGTGGTTTTGAATAATCTCTATAACTTTTTAAAAGAACAAGTAGAATTTTATTTTAATACCCCCGTGCAAGAAGTCGAGCTTTGCGAAAACGGCTATAAAGTTATCGCAAACGGCAAGGAATACGAGTGTGAAAAATGCGTAATTTCTGTCGGAAGAAGCGGTAGCAAGTGGATGGAAGAAGTTTGCAAAAAGTTAAAAATCGCAACGCTTTCCAACAGAGTCGATATAGGCGTAAGGGTTGAATTACCCGCAGAAATTTTCAGCGAGCTTACGGACGAATTGTACGAGAGCAAAATCGTATATACGACTTCTAAATACGGCGATAAGGTCAGAACGTTCTGTATGAACCCGAAAGGTGCGGTCGTTACCGAAAACACCAACGGAATAGTAACCGTAAACGGACATAGTTACGAGGACGAAAGCAAACATACAGAAAATACTAATTTTGCGCTTTTGGTTTCTAAACATTTTACCGAACCGTTTAACGATTCTACGGCGTATGCGGAAAATATTGTAAGACTTTCCAATATGCTCGGCGGAGGCGTTATGGTGCAAAGATTCGGCGACCTTATAAGAGGCAAACGAAGCACCGTTTCACGTATCGAAGAAGGTTATATTACGCCTACCCTTTCGGCAACCCCCGGAGACTTGTCGTTGGTTATGCCTAAAAGAATTTTAGACGGTATAATCGAAATGATTTACGCGCTCGATAAAATTTGTCCCGGAACGGCAAACGACGACACGCTTTTGTATGGCGTAGAAGTTAAATTCTATAATATGCAAGTTGAAATAGACAACAATTTGGAAACCAAACATAAGGGACTTTACGTAATAGGCGACGGTAGCGGAGTTACTCACTCGCTTTCGCACGCATCGGCAAGCGGAGTTTACGTTGCAAGAAAGATTTTAGGCGTAGAGTAAAAA
>CAZRMT010000052.1:0-7112 GCA_964601265.1 uncultured Christensenella sp. | reverse complement strand
GGATTGCCACGCTTGCTAACGAAAGCTCGCAATGACGGGTGGCACAGCCACTTTTGTCTTTGCCGTACTACTTGTACAAGCCGTTGTACGTAAATCTCTATATAAACTGTCATTCAGAGGCTAGTTACTAGCCGTGGGAATATCTCATCCGCTTTATGCAAGGCTACTGACTTGCAAGCCGTAATTATTTCTTTAAAAGCGATATGGCGTCCGTTATGCTCTTTTCTATGGCGGACATTCCGTATTTGTCGACTTCCGCCTTGTTCTTTTCGCCGTGGCTTAAACAACCCGCCCCGCCTATGCAACCGCCTAGACAAGCCATACCCTCTATAAAGTTGGCGTTAAGCACGTTTTTAGTCTTTTTAAGAAGCGCTATTTTGCACGCCTCTATTCCGTCGCACGAACAGGGATTTAACTCGAAATCTATGTTCTGCTCTTTTAAAGCTTGCCTTACGGCGTCTGTAAGTCCTCCGCTACGAGCGAAAATTCTTCCGAAATAAGAAGCGTTTTCAAGACTGCCTTCTTCAAGCTCGGTTATATCCAAATCCCTGCTGTCGAAAAGCGCTTGCAACTCCTCGAACGTGAGCGCAACGTCAACGTAGGGTTTAACTTCTTCCTTTTGAACCTCTTGTTTTTTAGCCGTACAAGGTCCGATAAAGATTACCCTGCAATCGCCCTCGTTTTCCTTTAAATATTTAGCAATCGTTCCCATAGGCGAAAGATTATGCGAAATATGTTGCTTTATTTCGGGATAATTCTTTTCTATGAAATCCACGAACGCAGGACAGCAAGAACTGGTTAAAAATCCTTTTTCGCTGAGTTCCTTGGCTTCTGCATGAGCTACCATATCCGCGCCTAAAGCCGCTTCTATAACCGTATAAAAGCCCAATTCTTTAAGTCCCGTTATCACCTGTCCGAGCTTTGCGTAATTAAACTGACTGGATATTGACGGCGCAACCACGGCAAACACCTTGTATTTCGTGTTGTTTTCGCTTTTTTTAATAATATCTATCGCGTCCAAAATAAACGATTTATCGGAAATTGCTCCGAAAGGACAAGTGTATACGCACGCCCCGCAAGCAATACATTTATCATTGTCTATCGTCGCTTGTTTATCCTCGCCCATTTTAATGGCTTTAACCTTACAAGCCGTTTCGCACGGGCGTTTAAAATTCATAATGGCGGTATAAGGACACACCTTTGCGCAAGCTCCGCATTCCTTACATTTAGACTTGTCTATATGCGCTACGTGGGCACTGTCGAAAGTTATCGCGCCGAATTTACAAGCATCCTCGCACCTATGGGCAAGACAGCCTCTGCAAGCGCTAGTAACCGTATACCCTCCGACGGGACACTCGTCGCAAGCGATGTCTATTACCTCTATCACGTTAGGATTACTTTTGTCTCCGCCCATTGCAAGCTTAACTCTTTCGGATAAAATAGCCCTCTCTTTATACACGCAACAACGCATAGTGGGAACTTTACCCGGAACTATGATTTTAGGAATATCCATCGTGTTTTGAACAGGCTCTCCTTTCCACGCCTGACGAGCGACTTCCCTTAAAACCTTGTATTTAAGATATTGTACCTTGGTATCGAATTTTCTCATAGCAATCCCTTATATTTTTTTAAAAATAACTTACCTTTATTCTTTTACCCATTTGTTTTAAGCAACCGCTCAATTCCTCTACCAAAGCCATTTTGATATTGAAATTTATGGGTAATTCGGGGTTTTGGTGTGCGGGATTAACCGCCCTCCCCACGTAAAAATTTATATCCGTAGCGTCCTCGAACAACATTCTCGCTATAAGCGACGCTCCGTCTCTGCCGTAGCCCCATTTGTCGTAAAGCTTGTTTTCGCTTACGGCGTCTTTTGCGTACTCGACGACTTTACTTAACGTTATAACGCCCTCGGTAACCAAGTCTACGCCCTCTATTTCGGCAATCGGCGGAACACCGCCCGTTCCGAAGTTTAAACTCGCTTTTAACGGTTTATTCAAGTATTTTGCAACTATTCCCGAAGTCGTTCCTCCGCACACGATATGCTTGCCTTGCTTGGAAAAAAACAGCGAAGCCATTCTCATAGTGTCGTCCATTTTTTCGGGCGGGCCGAACATAATGTTTACAGGCTCGCGTTTTCTTACCTTTATAACGCAAGCGGTCGCGTCGTCCCCCGGCATTGCTCCGTAAAGCTTGTCCACTTCATCTACGAGAATAGTGGCTAGCGTTTTAGCGGAATATCCTCCGTAAATCACCGTTGACATATAATCGGCTATTTCTTCTCTTTTCCAGCCGAAATTATACATATTTCCTATCCCCGCGTGCGGACAGCCGTCGCTCATCGCGATAAACACGTCGCCGTCAACAAGCGAGATAACCGACTTATAGACCCGTTTTCCCTCCATAACCGTTTCGGAACGAGGATAATCCACGCTTTTTCCGTTGCGTATTAAAATCACTTGCGGATTGTCGAATTCTATAAGCTCCGCACGCTCGTTATCGACGATATGAATTATCGTAAAAGTGGAATAAGCGACTCCTCTTACGGAACACACGGGCAAAGTTTCTGTAATGGTTTTTACGCAGTCCTCTATGGAAAGCCCCTCGGAAAGCATAGTGGAAATGATTTTAGAGGTAAGCGTTGACAAAATGCTTGCCTTTACTCCGCTACCTAGCCCGTCGGCTAAAACTATAACTTGCGAATTTTCTCCGCTGTCGACAACGTCCACGTGGTCACCGCAAAGCTGTTCTCCGAAATGGTTTATGCTTTTATATCCTATATCGACGCACAAATCATTCATCGGTGATAGACTCCTTTAACTTGGTTAAAGCTATCTTGGTTTCCGCCACCGTTTCGCCCAAAAGCGAGGCTATTTCTTGTACGATACGCATTTGCTTATCGACGACTTTATCGGCGACTTCTACCGTTTGACGGGAAATACTGTCTTTCTTTTCCTTTTCCGCTTCTTCGTCCGTAATATCGCTCATTATGCATATCAAAAGGTGATAATTCGAGTCGTACACCACGGTTTGTTCAACGTATTTATCGTATTCGGCGAGGTATTTTTTAACGCCTCTGACGCTCCTTTTGGTCTTTAAAACCTTTTCGAAAAGAGCGGTGTCTAAAATTCTTATAACGCTTTCGCCTAAAACGTCGGAAGAACTTTTTACGTTGACTATTTTTTTAGCGACGGAATTTATCTGTTGAACCTCTAAATTTTCGTTTACGACGATAACTCCGTTGGGGGTATTATTGACTATACAGTCGGAAAAACTTTCCGCCTTGTCTTTTAAATAGGGCAAGCACATAGAAATTTCCGCCTTGCCGTTATAAATGGCGATAGCTTTTTCCCTGCACGTATCGTACCCGCAAGAACCGCAATTCAGCTCGTCCTCGGGTTTAAACTTGCCCATTTTATGTAAAATTTCCGTTATTTCGTAGTCCATAGGCGGAACAGTTTTTGCCTCTATCGGTTTAAAGAATTTTCTAAGCTCTTGCGAATCGGGTTGAGCGACTTCGAAATCCTTTTTACCCGTGTAAGAAGCGACCGCAAGGTAGTCCTTTACGGGTGAAAAATGGTATTTTTCCATAACGGGACCGCCCACGCAACTGCCCACGCATGCGGACATTTCGATAAAACAGTTGTGAATTTTACCGTTTTCCAAGTCCTTTAAAGCCGATATACAATTCTCGGTGCCGTCTATGGCGAGATACTTGTAATCGGATACGGGTCGCATAGTTTTTAAAACTCCGCCCGTAGTCGGGAAAAATCTAGCAAGCGAATTTTCGGAAGAATCCGCCACCGCCTCTAATTCTATATTTTCATCTTTCAACCATTCGGCTAATTCTTCAAAAGTCAAAACGGCGTCTACTATGCCTTTATAAGTCTGCGCCTCGTCCTTTTTGGCAACGCACGGTCCTATAAACACGACTTTTGCGTTTTTTACCCTTTCTTTAATATTCAAGGCGTGCGCCTGCATAGGCGAATACACGTCGGCAAGATATTTTAAGCAAGAGGGGAAATATTTTTGTATTAAAAGATTTATCGAGTGACAGCAAGAAGATATGACCACGTCGTGCGTGTTGTCGGACAAAATTCTTTCGTACTCTCTTTTGACTATCGTCGCGCCGATAGCCGTTTCTTCAACGCCCGAAAAACCGAGTTTTAAAAGGGCGGAACGCATAGCGTTAATCCCCACGCCGTCGTAGTTGGCGATAAAGGAAGGAGCAAGCGATACGTATACGGGGTCGCCCGACTGGATAAATACTTTTACCTTTTCTATCTCGCTTGAAATTTCCTTTGCGTTTTGCGGACACACGACGAAACAACGACCGCATAAAATACATTCGTCGCCTATTATGTGCGCCTGATTGCCTGAAAAACGGATACTTTTCACCGGACAATGCCTTATACACTTATAACAATTTTTACAATTAGATTTTTTTAAGGTAAGACAATCCGCCATTTTTCTTTCCCCCGTTAATCAAGTTTACTTATAATTTTATCGTTCCACAGTTGCATAACGTTAGACGGCGTAATGCCGACGAAAATTTCTCCGTCGACCGTAACCGTTACTCCCGTTCTGTTGCATTTTCCAAGGCAAAAATTCCCCGCAAGCGTAATTTTGTCTTTTAACGAATTTTTTTCTACTTGTTCTTCGAAAAACTTAACTATTTCGGCTGAACCCTTTAAGTAGCAGGAACTCCCCACGCATACTTGAACGACCATATTAAATCCTCGCCAAAACTTCCTTGTCGAAAAATTCTTCGCAAGTGTCGGGCGTTACCGAAAAGAACTCTCCGTCAACCGTAACGCAAACGCCTTGTTGACATTTTCCCATACAAAACGTTCCGTCAAGCTCGACTTTGTCGGAAATCTTGTTTTCCGCAATTAAGTTTTGCATTTTTTCAACGATAATCCTCGAACCTTTAATGTGGCAAGAACTGCCGATACATATAGTAACTTTAATCATTTTTTTCTCCTTGTAAATAGTCGTTTATTATTCTTGATAAAACGGGTTTTTTGTCGCTCCCGAACTGCTTTTGCAAAGCAACCGCAGAAACGAATAACCAGTCTTTAAAATTTTCGTTATTCCCTATCGTCCGCTTTAAAAACTCTTCCGCAACGGACTTTGAACGGTAATGAACCAAGTTGACGTAAGTTATCGCCACGTCAGACACTTTATCGCCCGAGTAGGCTCTTCCCCAACCCGATACGAAATACCCCTTTTCGCTTGCGACCACGTCTTTCAACCCCAAGTTGCCGTGACACAGATTGCTTTTTCCGCTAAGCTCTTCCAGCTTTTTAAGCGCCTTTTCTTTTACGCTTTCGTCTAGTTCGCTCTCTTTTATCCCGTTTGAAAAGTACGTTTTGTCGGTAATGAGGTGGTTCGTCGACTTGGAATTAACCTCGTTTTGGGCTTTGGCTAAAACCTCTATCGCCTCGCCTTCCTCGATTTCATTGTTTCTAAGCAAAGTTAAAAGCGATTTCCCTTTTACGTAGTCGGAAACCATCGCAAAATTATTATTCACCTTTTCAACGCCTAAAACGGGGGGAACGAAAAGCCCGAGCGAAAGAGCAAGCGACTGTTTAAAAGCTTCTTCGAAAGCAAAAATATCGTTGGAATAAAACACTTTAAACACCAAAGAATCGTCTTTATATACGCTTTTGCCCGTTTTTATGGAAATTAACCTATCCAAAACAATCTCCTTTATCTTTTCGGGTTAACGCCTTAAAAACGGAACTCAAACGACCGCTTTATTTCAATATATATTATACCATTGAATACGTAAACCCGTATATATGTAAAAATTACTTTGTTATATCAAATTGTATATATCGTTTTACCCGATAATTTTTAAAAGTCTTGCGTTACTCCCACGCATTTGCGTTTAGAAAGACACAGCTCCGTTATAAACTCTTTATCGAGCTTGGAAAGTTTGTAATTTTTAGAATAAATAAGCACGTCTTTATAAATTTTTTTGTTTTCTTCGCAAGTGATTTGCGTTAAATCGTACCTGTCAAGCGTTTCCTTGGGAATGGGCGACACCCACATAAAAGTGTTGGGGTTTGCGGATAAAATTTCAAACTGACTTGCCCTTTCGAAAACGAATATACGCTTGGAAACGTTGTCGGGCAACTCCTCTTTTTTAACTTCCGCAAGTTGAACGCTGGGCGCATAGGGGTCTGCGTGCGCTATTTCGGTATAGTTTTTTAAATCCGCAAAGGTAATTTTCTCTTTTTTTAGTAATGGGCTGGAATTGTTTACCACAAGTACGTAACTAAATTCCGTTATTACCTCGAACGCAAGATTTTTACTCGAAAAAGTCTGTTTAAAATACTTGTCGTAGTTTAACGGATACCTTATTATTCCGCATTTATAACCCTTTTCCAAAACGTTTGTAAGCGTTCGCTGATTGTTCGTTTCTTTATAATAAAGCTCGTAGCGCTCGTTTTCTGGAAGATTAACGGTAAAAGAAGCGAATGCGTTACCTATATAGCTAGCCCTCGGCACGCTTATGGAAAAGACCGACTTGTTTTCGTTTTCGCCTTTAAATTGACGTTCCACGTCGTCTATTTCCTTTAAAATCTTTTTACCGTAGGAGATAAGCCTTTCCCCGTCGGGCGTAAGCGTTACGCCTTTGGAATTTCTGTCGAAAATGGTTATTCCCAAGTCCTTTTCAAGCTCTTTAATGGCTCTCGACAAATTAGGTTGAGCAATAAACAGTTCTTCCGAAGCTTTACTTAAAGAACCCGCTTTCGCCACCGTTACGGCGTATTTTAAGTAGACTATATTCACCTTTTATACCTCCTTTAAAAGTATATCTTTTTCGCTATAATCGGCTTGTAAAAATCAATAGATTTTCAAAGCTTTTCGGCGATAAACAAAAACCGACCTTTATATAAATTTTATTATACCACCTTTTTCGTCGTTTTTCAAGCAAAAGGGAAAGATAAGAAAACCTTTTTGCATTTAGTATCGGTGGGCATACAATTCATACAAGTCATTGAATATAGTTCTCTATATAAACCGTCATTTTAAATCTTTATCTCCGAAATTTTCGTGATTAGGCTGTCGAAATATTCTTGCGTATACCCTCGCTCGTTTTC
>CAZRMT010000051.1:0-7708 GCA_964601265.1 uncultured Christensenella sp. | reverse complement strand
GCGTATTCTTGCCCGAAAGTCGCCGTTGCGGATTTAGCGAGAGAGGATATGGCTGAATGTGTGGAAGACGCTTTTAAGTACGGAAAAATAGTGCTAGCTTCTACCACTTATAACGCAGAACTTTTCCCGTTTATGAATACTTTTGTCGATTCTCTTACCGAGCGTAATTATCAAAACCGCAAAATAGGTATAATCGAAAACGGAAGTTGGGCGCCGATGGTGGCAAAAATCGTTAAGGAAAAATTCGCAAAGAGTAAAAATATTACCTTTATCGACCCCGTGGTGAAAATAATTTCTTCTTTAAGCGAAGATAATCTTGCTCAAATCGACGAGCTTGCCAAGGAGCTTACCAAGGAATACGTAAACTTAAACGTAGAAACGAGAAATTCTCAAAACTTGCAAGCGTTAAACAATATAGGTTGCGGATTATACGCCGTTACTTGTAACGACGGCGAAAAGGACAACGCATTTATCTGTAATTCCGTTACGCAACTTACTTCTTCGCCCTTGCAAATATCGGTGTGCGTCGATAAAAGCAATTATTCCTATCACGTAATAAACAAAACGGGGAAACTCAACGTGAACTGCCTTACCGAAAACGCACCCTTTAAAATTATTGAAAAATTCGGGTTCGTAAGCGGAAGGGCAACGGATAAATTTAAGGATTTAACCGTACAAAAAAGCGTAAACGGTTTAGCCGTGTTACCTAAATATATAAATTCGTTTATTTCGTTAAAGGTAGAAAAAACGCTCGATTTAGGTACGCACGCAATGTTTATTTGTTCGGCGGAAGAATGTGTGGTAATATCCGACGAAAAATCTATGACTTACGAGTATTACCACGAAAACGTTAAGCCCAAGCCCGAAACGGAAGGCAAAAAAGGGTACGTGTGCAAAGTTTGCGGTTACGTTTACGAGGGAGAGGAACTTCCCGACGACTTTATCTGTCCTTTATGTAAGCACGGCGCCGTAGATTTTGAAAAAATAGGTTAAAACAAAGGCTCTTTTCTTTTTTTAAGGGGAAGAGCTTTTAAAATTACACACTTTTTCTTTACAAAAATTTTACGATAGGATATAATTAAATATACGCCATAAACTAAAACGGCGTACGGAAGGTGAAAATGAGTAAACCGTTAGTTGCCATAGTCGGCAGACCTAACGTCGGCAAATCGACGTTTTTCAATAAAATAAGCGGGGACAGAAAGGCTATCGTTAAAGATAAGCCCGGCGTTACGCGTGATAGAATTTATGCCGACGCCGAGTGGTGCGGATACAACTTTACTTTAATAGATACGGGCGGAATAGAGCTTAAAAGCGACGACGAAATGTGGAAACACATAAAAGAACAAGCCGAAATCGCCATAGATACGGCAGACGTAATCGTGTTCTTTTGCGACGCAAAAACCGGGCTTACCCAGTCCGATAGGGACGTGGCGGAAAAGCTTCGTCGCAGTAAAAAACCGATTGTGTTGGCTGTTAATAAAATGGATAACTACGACCCTATCGCATTAAGCGAATTTTACGAGCTGGGGCTTGGAGAACCGTTCGGAATTTCAAGCGAGCAAGGTAAAGGCACGGGCGATTTATTGGACGAAGTCTGTTCCTATTTCGAAAGAATGGAGCAAGACGAAGAATCCGACGTGTTGCATATAGCAGTCGTAGGAAAACCTAACGCGGGTAAATCGAGTTTAACGAACAAGCTTTTAGGGTACGACAGAACCATTGTTTCCGATATTGCGGGAACTACTAGGGATTCTATCGACACGCCATTTACCGTAAACGGGAAAAAATACGTTTTAGTAGATACTGCGGGCATAAGAAGGAAAAGAGCGGTGTTCGAGGACATCGAATACTATTCGGTAGTAAGAGCGTTGTCCGCAATAAGGAAAGCGGACGTTGTTTTAATCGTGGTTGACGCCGTCGAGGGTTTAACCGAGCAAGACGTTAAAATATGCGGTTATGTTCATGAACAAGGCAAGCCGTCGGTTATATGTATGAATAAATGGGATTTAGTTGATAAGGATACCCATACCATAAACAAATTCGAAGAAAAGTTAAAATGCGATTTATCCTTTATGGATTACTATAAGTCGGTCTATATATCGGCTAAAAACGGACAAAGGGTAGAAAAAATTCTGTCTATTGCTGAAAGCGTGTACGAAAATTCGCAAAGAAGAATTTCCACGGGCTTGTTAAACGATATTTTGGGCGACGCAATTCGTACGACCGACCCGCCCACAAAACACGGCAGACGCCTTAAAATTTACTATTCCACGCAAGACGGAGTTTGTCCGCCGACATTCGTTATATTCGTAAACAACGCCGAGCTTATGCACTTTTCTTACAAAAGATTTTTGGAGAACGTTATAAGAAACGCTACTGATTTTTCGGGCACTCCGATAAGACTTATAATTAAGGAAAAGGAGAGCGAGGAATGAAAACGATGAGTTTGTCGGACGGGTGGTATTGGTTTTTGATTATCGCCGTTTTGTCTTACCTAATCGGGTGTATAAATTTTGCTATAATAATAAGCAAATTTAAAAACCACGGCGAAAAGGATATTCGTTCGATAGGTAGCGGAAACCCCGGTATGCTTAATATGAGCAGAGCCTACGGTATGAAAATAGGCGTGCTTATACTTTTTTTGGATATTATGAAAGGGGTTGTTCCCTGTCTTACCGTAAAAATTATTTTTAAGAATATTTATTACGCTTCGAACGGAATATCTTTACAAGAAACGGCTTTGGCGCTTGCGGGTTTTTGCGCCGTTATGGGGCACGTGTTCCCGTTCTGGCTAAAATTTAAAGGCGGAAAGGGAATTTCCACCACGATAGGCGTTTTTTTGGTTGCGCAACCTTTGTGGACGGTTATTTTTGGGCTTTCGGCAATAGCGTTTATTCTATTGACTAATATGGGTTCTATGGGTTCGTTTATAGCGACCACTCCCTCGGCTATTGCAACGTGTTATTCCTATTACCTTAAATGCGTTAAAAACGGCGTAACTTTGAATTGGGTGTTTTACGTTACGCAAATTATCGTTTTTACGATAATAGTAGTTACTTGGTGGGCGCACAGAGTAAACATTTCACGACTTTTAAACGGAGAAGAGCATCCGACGAATTGGCTTCAGATGATAAAAAATGTGAAGTTTAAGTCAAAATTGAAAAAAGAAAAAAACAAATAACATAATTTTAAAAAATCTCTCATACACTTTAATTAGCTTGAAGTTGCGGGAGGTTTTTTTATTTATGGAACGATACGATATTTACAGGGATATTGCCGATAGAACGGGCGGAGATATTTACATAGGCGTTGTAGGTCCCGTTCGCACGGGTAAGTCTACTTTTATATCAAAGTTTATGGAAAAGAACGTTCTTCCTAACATTTCGGGGAAAAGCAAAAAACAAGTTGCGCTTGACGAGTTGCCTCAATCGGCGCAAGGTAAAACCGTTATGACGACGGAACCGAAATTTATTCCGAGCGAAGCGGTAAGCGTGTCGCTAGGAACAGGGGCTTCGGCAAGGGTAAAAATGATAGACTGCGTCGGCTTTATGGTGGACGGCGCGCAAGGCGTAAGCGAGGACGGAAAACCGAGAATGGTTAAAACGCCTTGGCAGACAAAACCTATGCCTTTCGATAAAGCGGGCGAAACGGGAACGGAAAAAGTAATTAAAGAACATTCCACCATAGGTATAGTAGTAACTACGGACGGTAGTTTCACCGAAATCGAAAGGAGTGCTTACGCCTCCGCAGAAGAAAGGGTGATAAACGAGTTAAAAGCCATCAATAAGCCGTTTATCGTGGTTTTAAATTCTTCCGAGCCGTCCTCCGAAAAAACGCAAAAGCTTAAAAATTCGCTTACCAAAAAATACGGAGTAACGGTTGTGGCTATGTCTTGTCAAGAGGCGACCGAGCAAGATTTTAACGCTTTGCTCGAAAAGGTACTGCTTGAATTTCCGTTAAAAATCTGTAACGTAAAAATTCCCGCTTGGATTAACGCTTTGCCGTACGATAGCAAAATCATCAAGGATATGGCGGAAGCGCTTAAAAAATCTAGCGAAAACGCTTGCAAAATGAAAGACGGGATATGCTTTCAAAACGCATTCGACAATTTAGAGAATATCGTTCCGCCCGACGGCGTGGACTGTAATTTGGGCGAAGGCTCGGTGAATTTTAAGGTTAACGTCAAGCCCGAGCTGTTTTATTCGGTTTTAAGCGAGGAGAGCGGTGAAGAAATTAAAGACGAATTTTCTTTGATAAACTTCGTTAAAAGTTTATCCGAAGCCAAAAAATGTTACGATAAGATAAAGGACGCAATTCCGCAAGTCGAGCAAGAGGGATACGGAATAGTTAACCCGAGCTACGAAGATTTGGAAATAGGCGAGCCGACTTTGGTTAAAAAGGGTTCGAGGTACGGTGTGAAAGTCAGCGCTAAAAGCACGAGTTACCATATTATGAAAATAGATATAGACGCTTCCGTTACGCCTTTGTCGGGTAATAAGGAGCAATGCGAAAACTACGTGGCTTATTTAAAGGAAGAATACTCGAAATCCCCCGAAAATCTTTGCAATATAAACGTTTTCGGTAAAAAAATGAGCGATTTCGTAAAAGACAGCGTATCGGTTAAGTTAAACGGTATGCCCGTGGAAGTTCGTGCAAAAATGAAAAGAACTGTCGGCAGAATCGTCAACGAGGGCAAGGGCGGAGTTATATGTATTTTACTTTAATATAGTGTTTGGTTGCGACGCATTTTTGTGCGTCGCAACGCTTTTTTAATAGAGTTTTAACAAGTTTTATCCTTTTTTCGTATAATGATTTAGTCTTTAGTGGCGTTTTTGTCCGTTGATATTGACAAAAGCGTTTTCTTTTAGTAAAATAAAAAGGTAAGGGTAAAATAATGTGTGGTATAGTAGGATATATTGGCGAAAAACAATGCAATAAGATTTTATTGCACGGACTTAAAAAATTAGAATACCGCGGATACGATTCGGTGGGTATAGCAAGTCTCGACAAAGGCAAAATCAATTTGCTTAAACGCAAGGGCAGGGTTGCTTCCATAGAGCAAGAAAGCGAAAAAATCGTAGGGAATATCGGCATAGGACATACCCGTTGGTCAACCCACGGAAAACCTTCCGACGATAACTCTCACCCTCATTGTAGTGAAAATTTCGCTATCGTACATAACGGGATCATAGAAAATTATCTGGAACTTAAAATCGAACTTGTAAACGACGGCGTAAAATTTTCAAGCGAAACGGATACGGAAGTAGTCGTTCACTTGCTAGAAAAATATTACGAAAACGACTTTTTGTCGGCTGTTAAAAAAACCTTGTCAAGGCTAGTCGGTTCTTATGCGCTGGCTATGATTTGTAAGGATTTTCCCGATAAAATAATAGTTGCAAAAAAAGACAATCCGCTTATTATCGGCGTCGGCGAAAGTTGTAATTATATCGCTAGCGACATTCCCGCCATTGCGGATTACACCAATAAAATTTATTACTTAAACGACGGAGAATTTGCAGTAGTCGATAAAAACAACGTTGATTTTTTCGATTGCGACGGTAAAAAAGTCGTTAAGGAATCGACTGTTGTAGACGTTGAAAAAAATCAACTTTCCACTGCCGGCTACGAAAGCTTTATGCTTAAAGAAATAAACGAAATTCCCTCGGCGATAGAAAAAACCTGTTCGTCGTTAAACGATACGGTTTTGCCCGAAAAGCTGGTCTATATGATGAAAAATACCGATTATATTAAAATAATCGGGTGCGGAACGGCGTATAACAGCGGACTTGTCGGGAAAAATCTTTTTACTACTTACTGTAAAGTGAGAACCGACTGCGAAATAGCTAGCGAGTTTAGGTATTCGGAAAACTTAATAGACGAAAACACTTTGTGTATCGCCGTATCTCAAAGCGGTGAAACTGCGGACACCTTGGCAGGGGTAAAGCTTGCAAAAGAAAAGGGGGCGTACGTATTATTGATAACCAACGTTGCCAATTCTTCCATAACGCATTACGCTGACTTTACGATACTAACCAAAGCGGGAATAGAAACGGCGGTTGCGGCAACTAAAAGTTATAACTGTCAGTTGGTGGTGTTTTATTATTTAGCGGAAAAAATCGCCAAATTAAGAGGGCGCGAGGCGTATTTTATGGATAAAATAAAGTACGTACCCGATAAAATTCGCAGACACGTTTTAGATAAACAAGACAAAATCATAGACCTTGCAAGGCAGTACTATAAAGTTAAATCGGTGTTCTACTTGGGTAGAAATATAGATTACGCAATAGCGCTGGAAGCTTCTTTAAAATTAAAGGAAATAACGTATATTCATAGCGAGGGGTATGCGGGCGGAGAACTTAAACACGGCACGCTTGCGCTTATAGACGAACAAGTTTTGGTTGTTGTGCTGGAAACTCAAAAACGGTTAACTTCCAAAATGGAAAACGCCGTTAAAGAGGTTGAGGCGCGTGACGCTAAAATTTTGGTGGTTACAAGCGATAAAAATTATAGCGGTAACGACGCGTACGTTCTTCCCGACGTAGACGACGTAATAATGCCTCTTGTCGAAATAGTGCCGTTTCAGCTTTTTGCTTATTACGTTTCTCGTTGTAGGGGGCAGGACGCCGATAAACCGAGGAATTTAGCGAAATCGGTTACCGTAGAATAAATAATTTTCGGTAAAATCAAAAGGTTTTACCGTTTTTTATTACTTAAACGATTGCATAGGTATTCATAAGTAACAAACGTGCAGATTGTTAATTTTTTTAAAATATGGTCAAACGTAACGTATGATTAAAGGTTGATATATGAAAATGATTATAGCTTCGTCAAACAAGGGTAAAATCGAGGAATTCAAAAAAATATTGGGCGATTACTACGAAATACTTTCTCTCGCCGACGTGGGGTTTATAGACGAAATAGAGGAAACGGGGAAAACTTTTGAAGAAAATTCTTATATAAAAGCCAAAGCGGTTTTCGGCAAAACGGGTATAGCGACGCTTGCGGACGACAGCGGGCTTGTGGTTCCGTCGCTAAACGGAGAACCGGGAGTGTTAAGCGCAAGGTATGCAGGCGACCACGACATGGAGAAGAATAAGAAAAAACTTTTAGAAAAAATCGAAGGTAAGGACAGGTACGCCTATTTTGTATGTGCGTTAACTTTGCTTGACGAAAAGGGTAAAATTTGTGTTTCGGGGAAAACCGAGGGCGAAATTTTAAGGGAAGAAAGCGGTAACGGCGGATTCGGTTACGATCCGTTATTTTTTAGCTACGATTTAAAAAAGAGTTTTGCGCTTTGCACCGAAAACGAAAAAAATTCAGTTTCGCACCGTGGCAGAGCTGTTAAGGAATTGCTTAAAGTAATAAAGGAAAAGAGAAAAAAGGGTTAAAAAATTTTAATAACCGCTTTTTAAAAGGGGTTAAAAGTCAAGAAAAAACTAAAAGAAATAAAATTTTAAAAATTTCCAAAAAAAACGACAAAAACAATTGACAAACAATTAATATTTTGGTAATATTTATGAGCATTGTGTATAGATGCGGGTGTAGTTCAATGGTAGAATTCCAGCCTTCCAAGCTGGCTGCGTGGGTCCGATTCCCATCACCCGCTCCATTTTATGTTTTTAGGGAGCTAAACTCATATTAAATTCAGTTTGCGCCTGTAGCTCAGCTGGATAGAGCACCGCCCTTCTAAGGCGGGTGTCAGGGG
>CAZRMT010000050.1:0-7929 GCA_964601265.1 uncultured Christensenella sp. | reverse complement strand
ATACTGACGCACTAAAACCTTATTTAACGATTACTCCGAAGCTTTAAAATTGTACACGGGCTTGATTATTTTTATTATTTCCGCCGTGGGCTGAATTTGCTCGACTATTTCGTCCATAGATTTATACGCCATAGGCGACTCGTCCAAAGTGTCGGTATTTATGCAAGTAGAATACACGCCTTGCATTTCTTTTTTGTATTCCTCCATTGTAAGACTTTCTAACGCTTTCGAACGGGACATCAATCTCCCCGCTCCGTGAGGTGCGGAATAATTCCACTCGGGATTACCTTTTCCTACGCAAACCAAACTTCCGTCACGCATATTTATGGGAATTAAAAGCTTTTCTCCGCTTTTTGCGGAAACCGAACCTTTTCTTAAAATCATAGCGTCGGTGTCGATATAATTATGTATCGTGGTAAACTCCTCTACTTTCGTAAAACGCATACCTATCATAATTACGTCGGTTATGGCGCGTCTGTTTAAAGTGGCAAAACGCTGGACTATTTTCATATCGTGTATATAATCGTCGAAAAGTTTGCCCTCTACGTAAGCAAGGTCGTCGGGAATCAAAACGGAACGTTCGGTTTTTAACAATTCTATTTGCGACTGAATGTCTTTTTCTCTCCCCTCTTTTTTCAATCTGTCGATTAACTCTTGCATTTGATATTTCGCCACGCCCGCCATAGCTTTTAAGCCTTCCGTTTGATAATAATCGGCAACCTCCGTCCCGAGATGTCTCGAACCCGAATGAACGACTAAATACATGTCCCCCTCGTCGTCCTTGTCAACCTCGATAAAATGGTTACCTCCGCCAAGCGTTCCTATGCTTAATTTTGCTCTGTCGATATTTATGTTCCTCGCACAACGCAACTCGTTTAAATCTATTTCGCCCGTCAACTTATGAGCAAACCTTCTAACCTCTCTTCCGCAAGGAACGTATTTACGGATAATTTTGTCAAGTCTGTCAAAATCCACCTCTTTTTCGGCGATACGTACGGTTTCCATTCCGCAACCTATATCCACGCCCACCATTCCGGGAACGACTTTATCGCTTATCGTCATAGTAGTGCCGATAGTACAACCCTTGCCCGCATGCACGTCGGGCATTATTCTTATTTTAGAATTTTCAAAAGCCTTTTGGTCGCATACCGCTTGTATTTGCTCGTATGCGGAAGCCTCTAAATTATCGGTAAAACATACCGCATTATTGTATTTTCCTTTTATCTCTATCATAACTATAATTCCTTTTATTTTTTTATAAGCTCGAAAAATCAAGCCGTTATCGGTTTATAACGCTCGCTCTCTACGACTTCCGTCATAAACGTGAAAGGATTCATCGTTCCGCTTGCCACCATAGAGAAAAGTCTCGGGGAGCAACCGGACACTAAAACGGCGCCGTTATCGTTTTTCGTAACGGGTTGACACGTATTACGGCTAGCCACGTTCCAAAATACTATATCTGGAAGTTTATATCCTTTCTTTTTAAATTTTATTTTAGCGTTTTCAAAATTGGTTAAACCCGCATTGTCCACAGCCTCGTCGAATTCCATATCCGAAATAAGATAAAGTTTTGCGGGTAACTCGCTTTGAGGCAACTTGTTTTTCACCGCCGTTTTTAAAATCAAGTCGAAAACCGCCTCTACGTTTGTATTGGCAATTTCGTTAAAGGAGGATATATAGCGGACTTTATCCGCTATGGTTTCGCCTTTTATTTTAATCAACTTGGGTCTTGCCGAAAACTCGATAAAGTAGTCTTTATAAAAACCTTTATTGCGTTCCGCAAAATAAATTCCGAGAGAAATCGCCACGGAAGCGGGATTAGCGTTGTTCCAACAATACATAGAACCCGACGTATCTATAACGGCTATTGCGTTTTCGTCCGAAGAGAAATCGGGAAGAGCATTCCACGTCGCGTTTACCGACGCAATTTCTTCTTCCGTTAATTGCTTCCCGTTAAAATTTCCTTTTAAAAGCGGAGCGATAATTTCGTACGGAGCAAGCGTGGAGGCATTTAATTTCGCTTCGCCTTTTGCCACGCTACTTATAAATTGCATATATCTTTCCCCGTCGTTGCGAATAAACGCTTTTTTGTATTTGTACAACGCCTTCGAAGGCTCTGTTTCGTAATTAAACGTATAGTCTTTTTCACGAAGATTATTCTCTATTATCCTTATATATTTACGAAGCGCGGAAAGAGTTTTCCTATATAAAGCGTAGTCAACACCGAAATAATTCGCTACTTTTTTTGCAAGAGCAATAGTCTCTTTGTTAGAAGCGTTTACGGACGGAAGCCACTTTGCAAGTAAAGATACCTTTCCGTTTTCCGCCATTGCCTTTAAATCGGCTTCGTACTGACTTTTAATAAGGGCAAGCGCGTCTTTTTCGCAAGGCGTATCCATTAAAGCGAGTAAATCGTCGTATCTTCCGTATTCGGCAACGAATTCGAGATTTTTCCTCACACTGTCCGCCCCGTTAAAGGCAAGCCGTTTAAGTATTACGCGAAAAACTCTGCGTTCGCCGAGCCCGCCTCTTATATCACGAGCAAAAAATAAGATTTTCATAGCCGTGTCTTTATTTTCGGCATATGCTCTTATAAAACGTTTTTCGATTTCTATATCGCTTTCGCTACGGATTGCGCCGACGGTCGCAAAAAAATCCAAGCAATCGGATAAACTAGAAGCGTTGGTTACCGCTCCGTTTTCCGTAAAATCTATATTTGCTTCTTTGATAAGGTTTTGTAACATAATTTTTTCTCCTTTTAATTTTTTAAATTTACAAGGTACTTTTTCGTGCGGGAGTCGAACCCGCGTTCGGGATTTCTCCCGCGCTTTAACCACTTAGCTAACATTTCTTTGCTGTTAGTACCTTTTTACTTTACAAGACGCCTTGGGACGTTGCCCCAAAATGCAACTTTTTTTCTGCTGTAATGCGTCTTTATTTTCGAGACACTGTTAAGGGTTGCTATTTTCCTTTAAAAAACTGAGCAAGTTTTTGCTGTAAGTGTCTTTATGCCTCTATTGTAACAGTCTTTTTTCGCGTTTGCACGGAAAAAAAGTTGCGAACTCGTTATTTGAGCCCGCAATTTTTCTGTTTTTTTAGTTTTTCTATAATTTTTTCCCTAAAATCGTTTGGCTGTATTACTTCCACAAGCGGTCCGAACGACAAAACGCGAATAATCATTTCGCTTTCGTCGTCGCCGTCGTAAAACACGATAACCTTATATTTATTATCGTCGAGTTTTTCCACTCTTTTTTCAAAATGAGCAAAATGAAGCATTACTCTTTCCAATGCGTTGCGTTGGTCTTTTACTTCCAAAACCACCGTCGCGCGATTGCCTTTTTTCCCGCCGTGATTGCCATTTAATTTTCCGTCGTATAAATTACACTCGACAATTCTCGCAAGATTAACCACGTCTACCTTTCTACAACCCGAGACTTTTACCCTGAACTTGTCGTCTTTTTCGGAATACTCTATTTTTTCGGGAATAAACTTTGCGTAAACGCAATTACCCTTTCTCGTAACCGTTTTAGCTTGAACGGGTAAACCGTTATCCATGGCGTAAAGTATCGTCCTAAATCGCTCTATATATCCGTCATCGCTATAATCGTCGCCGTCTAAGTACTTGTCGTATACACAATAGTCTTCTTCGGTAAACAGCGGTTCGACGCCGTCAAGTCCGTCTAAACTAATCCCGAACAGTTTTATCCTTTTATCGTTTAAAATCGCTTTAAGCCAACGCTTTTGCAATAAAGTTACGGGCATCGAGGGAACGTGTTTTACGGGCGTTTTATAATTTTTCGTTATAACTTGCCACCTTTCTTCTTTTATTGCGGAAAAAATATTCATAGCGCTTTCCTCAAACGCATTTTCACGAATAATTTTATTTATATTATTTCTTTCCGCCTTTCCCTCTAAAACCGCCTTTATTATTTTTGCCACGGCGTTATAGTAAGCCGAATAAAGTTCGCTAAATATCATTATCCGCCTCCCCTATGCCGTATATTTTATACGTTTCCTCTATATCGCTTTTTAATTGATTTTCCACTTTGCGGTTAGAAAAATCCATTTGAGTAATTCTGCAAATAAAAGTTCTTATCCACGGAACAAGCTCGATAGAGTCGTAAACGTCGGCAATAAATTTATAAGTCGTTTCGTCTATTTTTTCTATTCTGCCTATTCTTTTTTCTCTCTCCAATCTTTTAAGAACGTAACTTTCGTTCTCTTCTATTTTAACGGTAAACTCAACGTGCTCCGTGCGGTCTTTCCCGTTTAGGCTCCTTCCGCTTATCACGCCCCAAGTTTTCGTTTCCATATCGTCCAAAATTTTTCTAAGCTCGTCGAACCGAGGCGTTTGTTCTTCTATTTTTACATTGGACAAGTAGTCTATTCTAAACGACTTAATACAGTTAAAATCGGGCTGATACGCCGTTAAATATTGTCTTCCGTCCTGTACGCTTATGCGAACCCTCAACGGAACGACTCTATTTATCCTAGGCTCGGTGGATTTTCTGCTTAAATTATGAAAGGTTACAATGCTTTTACTTTGCATTGCATAAAAGAGCGAGCATAAAACTTCGCTGTCTATAGCGCTCGTTATGTAGTGATGCTTAAAAGAAAAAACACTGTTTTTTTCGTCGTCTTTATCACGTAAAAACGAACCTACCGCACCGCAAGGCGCAATTTCGGAAAAAAAGTCCAACGCTTTTTCAAGTCCCGCCAAGTTTAAGCTTTTCGCCCGTGAATAAACTAATTTTTTACCCCTTTTTTCGGAAACGATAATCCCTTCTTCCACGTATTCTTTTAACTTTTTCCTCAGCGTGGACTCGTCGAAAATCAGCGATTCTTCGAAAAAAGACAAGTACTCGTCGTTTATTTTTTCTATAATCTCGGACAAAGAAAAAGCGTCCGTGTCGTCATAAAGAATATCGAAAATAATAAAATGCAAGGTAATATCGCAATCGGTAAAGCTTTTGGATTTTAAAGCTTTGTAAAAGGGGTTACCGTCCAAAGCCCGACTGTCTATGGAAATAAACACGTTTTTCCCTTCCGAAGAACGAACGAAACTCATATACTTTCCGAGCCAGCTTTCGATTCTGCGTTTTTCGTCGTCGTATAAGCGTAGACTTTTTTTGTCGTAGCCTTCACGACTTTTAAAACCGTAAACGTAAAATTCCCTCATATACGCTCTTATTTTTTCAAAATTTTTAATAAGCTCGTTATACGCCATTTCTCCCCTCCTCGCATTATTTTTATTTGCATTATAGCGAATTTTGTCTAAAAGGTCAATCCTATCCGACAAAAAATCAATTGTCAAGTCGTTTTATGAAAAAAAATAAAAAAATTTTTAAAATTTTAAAAAAACACGAAAAAACAACGAAAATTTAATTTGATTAACTCGAAAAGAAACTAAAAGAACCACTGAAAAGATTTTTATCGTACGACAAATAGCCGTTCTGAAAAGGACGGCTAATATTTTTTGAAAATACACTTTCAAAAATTAAAGAAGTTGTAACTGCTGTAAAAACATTTCTTTACTTGTGGCAAAATTAAAAATTTCACGAGGATAAGTATTGACCCAGTCTTCGACAAACTTAACTTGTTCTTCCGAAAATAACGATAAATCGGCACCTTTAGGAACAAGCCGTCTAATATCACGGTTAATTCGTTCGTTAGTACCTCGCTCGCAAGAGGTGTAAGGGTGACAATAATAAACCTTCGTTCTTGTTCCGCCATAAATAGACTTTTCCAAGCCTTTAAAATCGGAGAACTCAACGCCGTTATCAACGGTTATAGATTTAAAGACCTTTCTAAACGTCCTACCGTATTTCCGTTCGAGCTTATTCAAATACTTAACAACCGTTTCGGTTTTTCTGTTCGGCATTTTAATAATAATCTCGTACCGAGTTAAGCGTTCGGTAAGAACGAGAAGAATATCACGGATATTTTTCTTGCCGACAACGCAATCCATTTCCCAGTGACCGAAAGTAATTCTTTCGGAAATTTCCAAAGGTCTACGTTCAATACTAGTACCTTTCGGCGGACGTTTAGCAACGGGCTTTCTGTAACACTTTTTCTTTTTACCCATAGGGCAATCGGACATAGTTAAACCCAAAAACACGCCTTGCTCGATATAACGATACAAAGTTGTTTTGCTAATATTAGTTTTAAAAAGATTATATCGTTTAATTTCGCCGAGAACTGCACACGGTGAGATTTTATCTTGCAAAACTCTTTTTTCAACGTACCTAATAAAATCGTAGTCGTTACCTACTTTTAACGGTGAACCGTGACTTGTTAATTTAAAACGATATTTTTCTTCGGCGAGTTTAGGATTATATCCGACAACTTTTTTATAACGTTTATCGCCGAACCAATTAACGTAGTAACACTTTTCGTGAACGCAACGTCCTCTTTTTAATTCGTTATAAACGGTTGATAAGTGCACGCTGAGTTTTTCGGCAATGTCACGCTTATGTAAACCTGCCTTTAAATAAGCCTCTAATTGTAGCCTTTGAGTGTAAGACAAACATTTATTTCCTTTGTGTTTCATAATTACCCCCTTAAAAGTTTGATATTTTTTGTTTAAAAAATCAATAGTTTTACGAAAAAAAATACGTAGAGAGTATTATGCGACACCTTGCACTAATACGAGGCACGCGCTCACGCGCGTGCGTGCAAGGTGTCGCATAAAACCGAAAGAACCGAACACGTTCGGAGAACAAAAAGGGCGTTTTCCTCGCTAAACCGCTTACGGAAATCGCCCTTTTAGTTTTGTTCATATAAGCGAAAAAGGGGTTGTGGGTTGTTTTTCCCGTCTTTTTCAGCTTTTAAAACACGACAAATAGCGCCGTACGTAGCACGTAGACGCCTAGTAATCGTATGTAGTTATAAGTATATTATTTACCCGTTACAAAGATAGTCAAATATAGAAACTTGACTATACTTAAAGCACATAACGTCTCTTTCCCACGTTATTGCGTCGTCAAATAATACGTATTTTAACACAAAATCTTGCATTTCGGTTACAACGTCACGTTCCTTGACCTTAACGTAAATCTCCGTTTTCACGCCTCTACTATACACTATTCGTTCTTCCGTCTTGTCTATATATTTTAATATGTAATCTATTGAATTTCCGTACTTTAATTCCATTTCGTTTAATTCCTTAAAATCGTTTCTTCCGAACACTTTTTTAAAAAAGTCGTTTTCGTCAATAATTTGTACCTTTTTTTGAGCCGTACTATAATCTTGCACCTTTTGTAGCGAACCTATCATTTGCCCGTCGGGGATATAAAAAATCCCGTGAAAATGTAATCGGTTAGTTTCAGGCGCACGCTCGAATACGCCCATATACAACCAACCACGACGGGTATGTAAATTAGATAAACACCTACGCAATTTCTTCCGAAAGCTTTCTTCCGACTGCTTTTTATCGTCATACGTAAACGTTACAAAGTAGTTCCACTTGTTTAAATACGCTTTTCGGCAAAACCTTTTTCTTCTACTTCTCATAGCACGTTTTGTTTTCTCGATTTTTTTAACGACGTAATCGGTTAAATTATCGCTTTCAAACATTTCGCCTAGCTTTTCTACAATATATCCGACAAGCTCTTTGTCTTTTACACCGTTACGCTTTGCCGAATAATACACGTCGTTAAAGGCTATATCGATAGCTTTACGGGAAGTATCTCGAATTTTTTGTTTACGGTTACTTTTTATAATAGGTTGAGCTATATAATGACCGCCGTCGTTATATACTTTACACCATTGCGTTTGTTCTTCGTTAAAAAAGGGTAGAAAATAGCTTTTATCTACCACAGCTATATTTCCGTTATACATTTTCCTCCTCATTATATAACACTTGCAGTGAGCATAACCGCTTTTTCAAGCGGAAATCTTGCTTATAAAAGAAAATTATTTCTTATTTTT
>CAZRMT010000049.1:0-9124 GCA_964601265.1 uncultured Christensenella sp. | reverse complement strand
TCTTCGATACCGTAAAAACCGTTATTGACGGCGACGAACTCGATATTTCCGACACTGTAGAGGGCGTTTTAGGTAACAATACTATAAAATACTTTACCGATGATTTCTTTACAAGTGATAATACGGCAATCGACAAGGTATTAGGTATTAACATTCCTCAATTCGTCGATATAATAGTTGAAGGAAACGCAAAAGACCATTTAAGCTCTCAAGGCGTTGCATACGAAGACAGTATCGACTACCTCAAAGATATATTCGGCGAGTTAATGATAGGAGATACGTTCGCAAGCTTCGTCGGGTACGAGTACGATAGCAATAATGCGATTTGGTTGGACGGAAATTCCGAAGAAGTATACAAGATATTAAACGCAATAATGAGCGTTAAGTTCAGCTTTATCTTCGACACTATCAACGACGCAATGAACGGAGATTTGGATATTTCCGATACCGTTGAGGGGATTTTAGGAAACAATACGATTAAGTATTATACGGACGATTTCTTTACTAGCGATAATACCGCTATCGACAAGATTTTAGGCATTAATATTCCTCAATTCGTCGATATAATGGTTGAAGGCAACGCAAAAGACCACTTAAGCTCTCAAGGCGTTGCGTATGAAGACAGTATCGACTACCTCAAAGATATATTCGGCGAGTTAATGATAGGAGATACGTTCGCAAGCTTTGTCGGGTACGCATACGACAACAATAACACCGTTTGGTTGGATAGTAACAACGAAGAAGTATACAAGATACTAAACGCAATAATGAGCGTTAAGTTTAGCTTTATCTTCGACACTATCGACGACGCAATGAACGGAGATTTGGATATTTCCGACACGGTAGAAGGAATTTTAGGTAATAACACGATTAAGTATTACACCGACGACTTCTTTACGAGTGATAATACGGCAATAGACAAGGTATTAGGTATTAACATTCCTCAATTCGTCGACATAATAGTCGAAGGAAACGCAAAAGACCATTTAAGCTCGCAAGGGGTTGTGTATGAAGACAGTATCGACTACCTCAAAGATATATTCGGCGAGTTAATGATAGGAGATACGTTCGCAAGCTTTGTCGGGTACGAGTACGACAATAATAATGCGATTTGGTTGGACGGAAATTCCGAAGAAGTATACAAGATACTAAACGCGATAATGAGCGTTAAGTTCAGCTTTATCTTCGACACTATCGACGACGCAATGAACGGAGACTTGGACGTTTCCGATACCGTTGAGGGAATTTTAGGAAACAATACGATTCAGTATTACACAGACGACTTCTTTACTAGCGATAACGAAGTTTTATTAAAAGCGCTTGGAATTAAAATTCCTCAATTCGTCGATATAATGGTCGAAGGAAACGCAAAAGACCATTTAAGCTCTCAAGGGGTTGCGTACGTAGACAGAATGGATTATCTCAAAGACATATTCGGAGAGGTAATGGTGGGCGACACGTTTGCGCAGTACGTAGATTATACATATTCCGAAACTGACGGAAGTTGGCAAGACGCAAGCGGAGACGACCTTAAGAGAATAGTAAACGATTTATTAAAAATTAAAATAATTTACTTTATAGAGGACGTAATGGACGTAGTCGGCGGTGACGACGACGTTGCGGGACTTATAGGCGGAATAGTCGACGATAAAACTTTGGGATACTACCTCGAAGAATTTATCGAAGCGGATAAATACGAACCCTTTAAATATATTTACGACTTGGGAATTCAAGAATTCGTCGACGTTATCGTGTGCGGAGACGCAGTAGATAACGGTTATACCGATAGAGCCGATTACCTCGAAAAGAAATTCGGTCAATTAGAACTCGGAGAATTGTTCGGACAATTTATATCGCTCGGACAAAACGCCGACGGAGATTGGGCGAAAGACGACGGAAACGGCAACACGGTAAAAACCATAGTCGAAACGGTTATGTCCGTCAACGTTTACGAAACGTTTAAGTTCATTTTCGGCGGAGATTATTCGGGCGACGCGCTCGCTTCTTACGTGAAAAAGGTTGTCGGCGACAACGAAACGATAGCGGACTTGTTTAGCGACCTCGGAATGAAAGAGGACGAAAATTCCAGGTACGGTTACGTATTCAAAAAGAGCGGAAACGACATTTACAGAGTTATAGCGGAACTCTTTAAAATCAACGTCGTAGAGCTTGTCAGAGACCCCGCCACTTACTGCAGTGACTTCTTCGGACAATACGAATTTATGGATTATATCGCAATGTACGGAGAATTCTTCGGTAACTATTACGATAAAACCGATAAAAAGTGGTACGACAAGAACGGAAATCCCGCAGATTCGGGCTCGATGGCGTTAATGTGGACGACGCTCGGACTTGAAGGAACGGCTGCGTTTGCGGTTGCGTATTTCTTCTTTAACGACTGGCTTGTCGAACAATGCGGAGATAATATTTATTACGACTTAATCGGCGAAGCGATGGGTATAGTATACGACGAGGCAAACGACGTATACAAATTCGACGGATTCGAACCCGTAAGCGATTTCTGGGATTTACTTATGAGAACCAAAGTCGGCGACACTATGACGAAAGGCTTTGATTTCAAAGGATATTTTTACGATTGCAACGTTTTATCCGTAGGTAATTTAGTAGGTTATTACGTAAACAATATGGCGTTTGCCGATTATACCGTTACCCGTCCCTCGGACGAATGGGTAGTCGTGGGCGATTACGGACAAACGTTGTCGGCGCTACTTAATTTCAGCCTTAAAGATATGGTTGACGCCAAAAAGGACGGAAAACTTTCTAAATACTTTAAGACGCTGTTCGGCAAAATTCAACTCGGCGACTTCTTTACGCAAGCGTTCGGAATGGAAATTTCAGCCGACGGTTGGAGAAAGAAAAACAGCGAAAGCTACTATAAGCACTTATTCAGTACGATTTTCGATATAAATATCGTCGATACCATAGATAGCGTTAAGAGGAACACGAAAGGCGGATTTATCTACGACGAATTGTACGGAGATATATTCGGAAGAGACAGAACAATCGCTTACTATTTCGCAGACTTCTTAGACCAAACGTACGACGCGGAAAAAGAAGTGTGGATAGATTCTCAAAGAGAAGTACTGTACAGTTACGCGCAGACTTTGTACGGAATAAACCTTTATACATTCTTGGACGATATGAAGGATAACGGGGCAAAGAAAGCGGTTAAGAACACTTTCGGCACGATTTTAATAGGCGACTTGACGTACGATATTTTCGCAAAAATCAAAGCGCTCGGATTAAAGACCGAAAAAGTTAACGGCGTATACGTAAATAGCGGAGATTACAGCGCGCTTATGGACAATATTTATAATATTTCCATTAACGATATAACCGAAAACGGCAAGCGTGCGAAATTCTGGAAGAAGATATTTGCCGAACTCTACGTCGGCGACTATATAGCGCCTACGATAGGAAAGTTGTTACCGAAGATGAACTGCAATTCCGATATTTACTATTTAGGAAAAGACGACGGATATTACGTCGACGGAGAGTATACAAAGCTCCTCACTTCTTTGTTTAATATATATATTAAGGATATGCTCGACAGTATGAAGAACAACGGATTCCTTAAATATATAACGGGTGAAAAAGCTTTGGGCGACGTGATGATTGCCGATATACTCTTTAACAAGGGAACGCTTATTTACGATACGGTTTACGATAGTTGGCGTTTTGCGGACGGCGAAGAAGTTCCGTTTGACTTCTCGTTCGAAGCGCTAGTTAAACAGAGAATTCTTAAACTCACCGTACACGAGCTTACTAACGGCTTTAATTACTGGGATTTAGTCAACGACCTTTACGTAGGACACTTGATGTCGTTGTCGAGAACCGCGGAATTCAGCGACAGCTCGAATATAATCTACACGAACGCAGACCAAGTTTATACTTTGGACGAAAACGGCAATAAAGTCGATTTCCCGTACGAATTGAAGGTAGACGCGGACGGCGTGTGGTACTATACGGTCGGAGAAAACAACGTAATTATTACTATGGGCGAACACGAGTGGTTTGCTACGAGAATTTTTGAAAGTTACTATAACGTAACTATCGCAATAGACGAAAACGGCAACGCTACCGTAACCGATAACGGTAACGGAACGGTTTATACAACCATTTACGACAACGTAAACGACGTGTATTCCGTAATTTTGCCCGAAGGCGAAGCAATGTTCAATACCTATAACGGAATTCATTACGTTGCGGAACCTAACGGACAATTCAGACGTTACAGTCAAGGCACGTTGATTCAAAGGCTTGCCGATATAAGAGTTCTCGACTTCCTAAGCGGAATCGACCTCAACGAAATTCTCGGCGATATTTACGTAGGAGAAATTCTCGAATACACCAAGGGCGATATGAGCGACGACCCCGAAAACCAATACGATTACACCAACACTTATGAAAAATATAAATGGTATTCGGACGAAGCAAGGCAAGAAAGATTGACCGCAGTCGACGAACTTATCGCAAACATTTGTTTAGGCTCTGTTTTAGACGGAACCGTAGACGTTTACAAGGAAGCCGAAAAACTTAAAGTTAAAGACGTGTTCGACGTTGACGATACGCCTGTTTTGAATAGCATAAGAGAAGTTAGAGTTTCCGGTATGACCGACGCAATTAAAGAATTGTATATCGGTGAAGTAATGGAAGATATGAAAATAGAGGTATTAGTTGACACGGAGGGCAATTACTTGTACAAGTCTACCGACCCCGACGCAACTTACGACTATTACTCTTATGAGAAAAACGCAAGCGGAATTTACGAATACGAGTACGTAGACGTAAAACACGACGAATACGGATACTATTACTCGTCTAGCTTTGATAGAGTAATGCTCACTCAAAAATACGTTTGGGCAAAAACCAACAGACTTCTCGATTTAAGATACTCTATAACCGACGACAAGATTTATAAGGGAAGCGAAAAAGTCGGCGTTTTGGTAAAGGTTTCGGGTCACGACGATACGTTCGTTTGCGATATGGTCAGCGGAGATAAATTCTATGCTATTTTAAGAGACGGAGTTTATTATAAGGCTATAGACGAAAACTTCCGTGAAATGAGCATTACAAGCGTTGAAAACAAGCTTATTTGCGTGGTTGCCGATATGAAACTTAAAGAGCTTAACAAGGCAAACTTCTCGCAAAATCTTATCAAAAAGATTACGGAAGGCGCGTGCATAGGAGAGTTCTTCTTGAGAGAAGAAACGGGCGTTTTAAGTTTGTTTGAGCAATGGGAACTTGATTCTATATATATCAGCGAGTTCCCCGCCAAGTTAAAGGATAAATTCTCTACTTCGACGGTAGGCGAAATGTTAAAAGCGGGACTAGTGACAATCGAAGAGGATAAACAAACTAAACTTAACGCTTTGTTCGGTGACGAGTGGAAAAACTATAACGTAAATACGTTGGTCGATAAGCTACTCGATAAAGTTCAAGTTACGGCATAATTGCGTGCAGGGAAAACGCTATAATGCGTTTTCCCGACGTAAATTTGTAAAATAACGCTAAAAATCATTGACAAAATTAAAAAAAACTGTTAAAATTCTTATACTTTTAAAAAAGTAAAACCTTGCTTGCCTTTTAGGTAAGCCGAATAAGACCGGGAGGTAAAAAAAATGAACAAGTACGAAATGCTTTACATTCTTAAAGCCGATTTAACCGAAGAGGCGATTTCTGCCGTAATCGAAAAGTTTGAAAACATAGTTAAATCTGCCGGCGGAGAAGTGGAGAAGTCCGACAAATGGGGAGTAAAAAAACTCGCTTACGACATCGACTATAAGTCGGAAGGCTACTACGTTCTTATGACGTTCTTCTGTGACGCAACTTTAATTGCGGAAATCGAAAGAGTTGCTAACATCACCGAAGAAATGTTAAGAAGAATGATAGTTAAGCTGTAAAAGGAGTGAACCAATGAATAAGATTTTTTTGATTGGAAACTTAACGAAAGATCCCGAACTTACCGAAACCAGCAACGGAACGAGCGTATGCCGTTTCGCTATTGCCGTTAACAGACCTTACGGAGCCAACGGAGAAGTTGATTATTTCAACATAACCGTTTGGAGAGCCGTTGCCGAAAACTGCGGAAAATTCCTTAAAAAGGGTAGTAAGGTCGCAATCAGCGGAAGTTTACAAAATCGTTCTTACGACGATAAAGACGGGATTAAGAGATACGTTACCGACATTGTAGCGGGTGAAGTGGAATTTTTGTCGCCCAAGAGTGCGAGCGAAAGCGCTTCTACGACGGAAAATAAGGAAAAGGTCGAAAAATTGCAGACCGTTCCCGATGACGACGATTTGCCGTTCTAATTATTTAAAGGAGTTAATTATGGAAGAAAAAACTGTTAAAAAACCGATAAAGAAAATGTCCAGAAAAAAGGTTTGCGTTTTCTGCGTTGAAAAGACGGAGAAAATCGATTATAAGGACGTTGCTAAATTAAAGAAATACGTAACCGAAAAGGGGAAAATGCTCCCCAGACGTATGACCGGTGTTTGCGCCGCTCACCAAAGAATTCTTGCTACGGCTATTAAGCAAGCGAGAATGGTTGCGTTGCTTCCTTTTAAAGGAGAGTAAAAATTATCCGTTCCTCTTAATCAAGGGGAACGGTTTTTTATTTGTGAAAATTCTTATTTTTTAAGATAAAATCTTAAATTTTTTAAAAAAAGGCTTTACAAAAAATTAAAAGAATGGTATTATATATACAAGCTAATAAGCTTATCATTTCCCCCCTTATCATAAATATCAAAAGGCAGTTTGCGTGTGCAAACTGCCTTTTGAGGTTTTCTTTTAAGCTACGTCCTGAAAGGGCTTATAAAAGAATATAAAGAAAATTAAATATAGCCCCGCAAAGCCCACAAGTACGTAGATTATATCGGCGATAATCGGCATAAACGAAAAAATCCACCCGATTAAATTAAAATTAAAAAAGCCTATTATCAGCCAGTTCAACGCCCCTGCGATGGTTAAAACAAAAGCTATTATGCTTGTGATTTTCATAGTTGCCTCCTTAAAAAAAGTATGCGTTAAAAAAGGGCGACTATGTAAAAAACGGCGATTTATCGCCGTTTAAAGTTACTTGTTTTTTATAAATTCGAGCCACAACGCGTCAAAGTCCACGCTTTCTACAAAATCGCTTTTGTCAAAAGACACGAAATTGTATTTAGCAAAGTTTAAAACGTGATTTTTTAACAGCACGGGCGTGGGAATGTCCATAGTGTTGCAAATTTCGCTAAGCACGTCGAAAAAAAGCGACCACACCATTTTATCCGAATCTATATCGTACTCGATATTTTTTATGATTTTGTGTTTTTTTAAAGTTTTTGCCCAAATTCTTATCATAAGGAAATTATCGCATAAAACCAAAAAAAAATCAATAAAAAAACCAAAAAGCTTAAAAATTCCTTGCAAAAAAAGTCGTTTGATACTAGAATAAAAAAAGAAGGTTTTCGGAAAACACTTCTAATAAAAAAACCGAGGTAATTTATGAATAGCAAGTCGTTGTGCAGAATGGGTATTATTGCGGGGCTTTATTGCGTGTTGACGGTGCTTATCGCGCCCCTTTCTTACGGGCAGGTTCAGTTTCGCTTTGCAGAGGCGTTAACCGTATTGCCTTTGTTTTATCCGGAGGCGATTGTCGGGCTTACGATAGGGTGTTTTATCGCAAACGTATTAGGCAACGGCATACTCGACTTGTTTTTAGGCACGCTTGCAACTTTTATTTCCGCCTTGCTGACCTATTTCGTCGGTAAAAAAACAAAAAAGTTTATCGTGAAACTTATTTTGGGCGAAATATTCCCGATAGTAATAAACGCTTTTATCGTTCCCTTTACCTTTCTTGCTTTTTCCGAGTTAAAAAGCGTGTATTTTTTAGGCGTTTTAACGGTCGGGGGAGGGCAACTTGCGGTAATTGTTACGCTGGGCTCGTTGCTTGCGGTTACGCTTTATAAAATAGAACGAAAAAATAATAGTTAACGGCATTTTTTATCCGCAACGCATTTTGCGTTGCGGATAAAAATATAGTTGGAAAAATTTATGGAGAGCTATTTTTTGATTTTGCCGTTTTCCTCGCATTGAAACATAACGAAAAAGCCGTCTTCCGTTTCCGTTTTAGAGGGGGAGGGAATAAAACACGCAAGGCTTTTAAGTTCTTCGGGACAGCAGTCTTTTTTTCCTCGTACGGCGTAACATAAATACTTTTCGTCGTGAATTTTTGCTTTTCCGAAATAGTATTCGCCCTTTTCAAGTTCGATTTTTACCCATTTACTGCCGTAAACGCTTTTTTCAAGTTCTTCAAAAGGCGGATAGCTTTTCATAATTTCGTCTAAGTCTTCTTGCAAAAAAGCGCAGTCGACGCTTTCCTTTTCGTCCTCGATAAGCGTAAAATTTTCTGCGTCTACGTCGCTGTTTTCAAAATAGTTTTCCGTTGCGACTACGTCGTCGGAGTAGATTTCGGCGGAAGTTTCGTTATCGTTGTAAATATCGTCTATTATTTTTTCGGTTTTTTCAAATTCTTTTTCTTTTTCCCGTTTTTTCGTTACGTAGGCGTTTTTCATCGAAAGAGGAGTTTCGTTGCAGTCGGAGGTTTGCCCGAAAAGTACGGCGCCTGTTTTTTCGCCGTCGTCGTAAATAACGGACACTGAAAAGGGCAACGCAAAGTCTATTAAAGAGTCGTGAAAGTCTTTTTGAATTCCCGTTTCGTCCGAGGAAAAATAAACGCATTTTTCACTATTGCCAACGACGATTATATAACTACCGTGTTTTAGCGGTGCCAAATCCATAAAAGACAGCGAAATAGAGTTCTCTGCTCCCGTTTTTTGACATTTAGCCATTGCTTTGGCTTGTTTTCCGCTGTAAGAATAACCGTTTTCTATCTCTTTTAAAACGCAAACTCTTTTTAATAATTTCATACCGACCCCGTCTTTTATTATATAGTATATTATGTCACGGCTGATATTTTGGCTAAATTTATCGTAAAAGCGAATATTTTGTCGTTTTACTTAGGAAAGGATTGCCACAGCTGTTGAAAACAGCTTCGCAATGACGACAAAAGAGAATTGAACGAAAAAAGACCGTTCAATAAGTATAGCTGTCCGACAAAAG
>CAZRMT010000048.1:0-9291 GCA_964601265.1 uncultured Christensenella sp. | reverse complement strand
GCAGGTGGGTGTCCTGTTGTACGAATCGGACTTTCCTATAATAAACGGTCTGCACAAAAGACATAAACCAAGGAATACGCTTATCACACCAAACTCCGAACTCCCTTTTATTAATTGTGGATCAATACATTTCTACTCGAACATCGCAGGCATTAAAACTTATTTACTTACCTTAATATTATACCAAATAGTAGAGTTTATATCAATACTTTTTACTTTTTTTAAAATACAAAAACAAAAAAACTTCATTTTTTACCGAATTTTTTTAAAGTCAATTTATTTTTACTCATAAAAAATCAAGCCTCGAAATTGACGAGACTTGATTTTTTTTAATTATTAGCAATTAAATTTCGTTATTATCGGATTTTTTCTTTTTGGGTTTAATGAATATCAAACATATAATTCCGATTGCGGATACGACGGATATACCTAAATAAACGAACGATTTCCAATTGTATTTCATAAATTGTTTTTCGTACTTATTGGAAGAAGCCGTTTTATTTACCACTATCGCATACGTTACGGCAGAATCGCTACTTTCGTTGTCGGCGGTAACCGAACATTTACAATAGTACGCACCTTTATTTTTAGGAGTAAAGGTCAAGTTAGAAGAATTGAACTCTTCGTCGCTTTCGTCGGTTATTTCAACGAGTTTAATAGTTTTTCCGTTGATTTCCATTCCGTCGATTAAAGCGTTAAATTCCGCAAGATACTCTTCGTCTTTGTCAAAACTGTCTTTATCGAAAGCCTTACCCTTGTTTTGTTCATACCAAGCGCGGTCGCTTTTGCTCATAAAGTAAAGTTTATATTCGGTTTTCTTCGTGTTGGAAGTTCCTATCGTAATAGACGTGATTTTATATTCGGTTCCGATAACGCCCGTGTCGTCCATAACTATCGTGATTTTCGGCTTTGCGTTATTGTCGATACTGAAAGTAAATACGGGAATGACTAATTCGTGAACGGCGGTAACTTCACCGTCTTCGTCTCTGTCAACTCTATAAAAACCACCTATTTCACAAGTAACGCTTAAAACCTTTTGTCCTTCGTCGTAACGCTCGTACTTTTCTTTAAAATCTTCGTCGTAAGTAAAACCTTTACCGATAGCATCGGTGGGCAATACGAAATAAACGTATTTTCCCGATTGAGTAATTTCAAAGAACTTTGAAGAAGTGCTAGTATAGTCGGTGGTAGACGCTCCGTTTGCGTAATAAACTTTATAGTTACATTCGTCGGAATCGAAGAAATCGGATACGATATAATCCTTTACGTCGGGATAATAGAAATTGTCGCCGATTGCAATATAATATCCTTCGCTGTCTACGATTTTATCTTGTATAGACTCCTTAATTTTGTCGTACTGTTCTTTGGTTATTTCATATCTTATGGAATTGTCGGGAACTTCGCTTAAATCAACGACTTTAAGATTGTGCGTGAAATTAGCTTCTTTACCCTCTTTGGTCAACGTAGTAAGTTTTACAACGTAGTCGCCCAACTCGCAAAATTCTATCAAGGAAGCAGAAGACGCACTAACGTACTTGTCGTCGGTTTCTCCCGCTTTTTTATATTCCATTTTGTTTTCTTGTATTCCCGATAACATATTGTACGTTTTGTACGTTACGTTATATTTGTGTCCTACAAGCGCTTTTTCTTGAGCGAATATTCCGCTCGTCGCAATGATTACGGGGTCGGAATCGGTAGCCCTGACGTCACCCGTAAAAGCTACTCCGTTAATATTATTAAAACAAACGGTTACGTCGTAATAAGCGTAAATTTGAACGGTTGCGTAAGGATATTTTAAACTACACTCGAATTCAAAATCGTTAACGTAAATTTTACCGTCCTTAACAATAACGGTAATACTTTCGAAAGAAGTTAATTTTTTACCTTCTCCGTCGGCGCTATTTACTTTTACGTTGCAGTCGGAGTCGAAATACAAAATCGCACTATCCGTATCGGATAAAACGTTTACGTAAAATAAATTTTTTACTTCAGATTCCGTATAAGAAGTTTCCGCTCTGAAAGTAAAACTTTTACCCTCGCCCGTTGTAAACTCGTATTTATAAGAAGCTTGATTTCCGGATTCTACCGAAACGCACATACCTTTCGTTTCGTCCTTGGTTATAGTTCCGCCCGTCCATAAATCGCTATACGTTACCGTAGTTTCCGTGGTAGAAGACGAACCCCCTTCCGAGCCTTCTTCTTCGGCAAAAACAGCCATGGTCGACGCACTCAAAGCGAAAATAAACGAAAGAATTAACGTCATTAATAAAAGAAATCTTCCTTTTCTCATTGCTATAAATCTCCTGATTCCCTCTCACGGGAATTATATCGCATAATTGTTTACATTTTACTACTTATCAAGCTTTTTGTCAACGGTTATTTAAATCTTTAAACGAATTTATCAAATATTTCTTAAAATTTTCGGTTTCTTTGATTTTTATATAAAACCAAACCGAACCTTTACGACTTAAATTCCGTATTACTAACAAGCACGTTTAAGAAAACAAAAAGTAATTCATTTTCATAAAATAAAATGAGAACTTATTTTTAAATGAACTTTTTTTACGTACTGATAACGGCAATAACGGTGAGTTTAGACTCGTACGTGTGCGGATTATCGCTTTCTATGAAACACAAACGAAAAACGAAAATAATTTTCGGAATAAGCCTTGTCGTATTTGCAATGTGTTTAACCGCAGGGCTTTTCGGAAAAATTTTATCGTCCCTTTTAAAAGACAAATGCGAACTTGTCGGCGGAACGATACTTATCGCCATTGCCGTTTGCGAACTTATAGAGGACGGACAAGAAAAAAACGACGTGCAAGACAATCTTTTTAAAACTTCTTTGATAGTAGGCTTTGCTATCGGTTTAGACGGCGCTTGCGCTTGCCTGTCGTTAACGGTAACTTATCCTCACCCTTTAACGCTTGCGTTGATTTTTACCGCTTTTCACCTTTTGTTTATCCTTTTAAGCTTTATAACGGCAAAAAACAAGGCAATGAAATACCTTGCTTCCGAAAAAAACGTAGCCCCTATAATTTTAGCTTGTTTAGGGGCGTACAAAATATTAAAAAGTATATAACTTTTAAAGCTTTTCAAAAATCTTTTTGGTTTCGAACAAATTCCAAGGCGTTTCGTCCGAAGGCGGTTCTACCTTAAACACCATTCTTTCTTTAGTGACGGGGTGAGTAAAGCATAATTTCGTCGCCCATAAAGCGATATTGCCCTTTCTTGCGTTTTCTCCGCCGTAACGCCTGTCGCCGTACACGCAATTTCCGATACTTGCGAACTGTACCCTTATTTGGTGACTTCTGCCCGTGTGAAGATTAACTTTTACCAAGTTAAGCCCGTTTACGCTCTGTTCGACCTCGTAGTCGAGTTCAGCCTTTTTAGCGTCCTTTTCCGTTTCCGTACACACGTAAACGGTGTTCGTAACGGCATTTTTCCTTAAATAATTCACCAAAACCGCTTTTTTGCGTTTAATTTCGCCGACGGTAACGGTAAAATAGGTTTTAGAAAAATCTCCGTTTTTCATTTGTTCGGCAAGACGAGAAGCCGATTTAGAACTTTTGGCGAAAACCATTACTCCGCCCGTAACTCTGTCAAGTCTGTGGACAAGCCCTACGTAAACGTTTCCCAGTTTATGCTCTTTTTCCTTTATATAATCTTTTATAGCCGTCAACAAATCGTAATCCTTGCTTTCGTCCTCGCAACAAGGTACGTTTTGCGGTTTTAAAACGACTATTATATGATTATCTTCGTGCAAAACGATTAAATCTTCTTTATTCATTTATAAATATCCCTCCCGCTCCGCAAGGAAGAATAATTCCGTCTTCCGTGGGAAGTCCCACTTCGTATGCGTCGATTTTGCCCTTTCTTCCGTTTAAAGCTAATTGTAAAATATTTTTCAAAACTTGCGGTTGCAAGCCCGTGGTATAACTGTTTATAAGGAAGAACAGCGGATTATCCGACAAAACTTTTTCGCATAACTCCACAAGCGAAAAAATCTCATTTTCTATCTTCCACATTTCTCCGTTCGGCCCCCTGCCGTAGCTGGGCGGGTCCATAATAACCGCGTCGTATTTTCTTCCTCGCCTTATTTCACGCTGAACGAATTTTTTGCAGTCGTCTATAATGTATCTGACTTTTCCTTCGCCAACGCCCGACAAACGAACGTTTTCGCCCGCACGCTCGACCATACCTTTGCTTGCGTCCACGTGGCAAACTTTTGCTCCCGCTTTGGCGCACGCAACGGTCGCTCCGCCCGTATAGGCAAACAAGTTAAGAACCGAAATTTCTCTGCCCGAATTTTTAATTAAATCGGTCATTAAATCCCAATTCACGGCTTGTTCGGGAAAAAGTCCCGTATGTTTAAAGCCCATAGGCTTAACTTTAAATTTCAAATCTTTATAGTTTATAACCCATTCGGCGGGAAAACTTTTTTTTATTTCCCATTTACCTCCGCCCGTTTCGCTACGCCTATACACGGCGTTAAGGTCTGGATATTTTTCCATATCGAACGAACTTTTCCATATAACTTGCGGGTCGGGACGAAGTAAAACCACTTTGCCCCACCTTTCAAGCTTATAACCGTCGCCCGTGGATATAACGCTGTAATCTTTCCAATTATTAGCGCTTCTCATTTTAAACCCTTTCTACGGTAAGTGTAACTTTTTCGCCGTTAATATCCCACTCTTTCGTGTAGCCTTCGCCCTTGCCGTTTATAATAGCTTTTGCAAGAACTCCGTCTTTTATGGAATTTTCTCCGCTCAACACCGTCAACGCTTTTCCTTCTGCCTCGAAATAAACGTTTATTCTGTCGGTTACTTCAAAGCCCGCTTCTTTTCTCATGGTTTGAATTTTAGAAATCAACTCTCTTTCAATTCCCTCTAAAAGCAAGTCCTCGGTAACGTTGATATCCAGCGCCACGGTTAAATATGCCCCCTTGCAAGAAGCGTAACCGCTTGCGCTCTCGGTAGAAATAAGCAAGTCGTCTTTGGAAAACTCTACTTTTTGTCCGTCTATTTCCGTTTCGTACACGCCGTTTTCCACTTGTTTTACGATTTCTTCGGCGTTGCAAGTATCTAAAAACGCCCTTATTTTACCTAAAAGTTTTCCGTATTTAGGACCTAACGTTTTTAATTGCGGTTTTAATTTGTAAGAAATTATCGAAGAAGAATCCTTAATTCTTTCAACGCTCTTTACGTTAAGCTCGTCTTTTGCAATTTCGAGCAATCCCTCGGTAAGCTCTATTCTCGTATCGCCCGCAACGAATAATTTAGATAAAGGTTGTCTGTTTTTAACGTTGGAAGTGTTTCTTGCGGAACGCCCTAAATTAACTATTTCCAACACGAATTCCATTCCCTCTTCGAGCTTTTCGTCGATATATTTTTTATCGGCAACGGGGAAGTCGCACATATGAACCGATACGGGAGCGGACGGATAAAACTCGGGAACCAAGTTTTGATAAATGCTCTCCGCAATAAACGGCGTATAAGGCGCGGTAATTTTCGCAAGAGTAACTAAAACGGTATAAAGCGTCATATAGGCGGATATTTTGTCCTCCGTCATCTCTTTTCCCCAATAACGTTCTCTGCCTCTTCTAATGTACCAGTTGGAGAGTTCGTCCACGAATTCTTCTATTTTTCTAGACGACTCGAATATCTTATACTCGTCCAAACACTTGTCGACGTAATCGACCAATGAATTGAGCTTACTTAAAGCCCACTTGTCCATAAGCGTTAACTTGCAGTCGGCAAGATTGTATTTAGTCGGGTCAAAACCGTCTATATCGGCGTACAGCACGAAAAAGGCATACGTATTCCAAAGCGTACCCAAATATTTTCTTTGAGCTTCGCTTACGGCTTCTTCGTAGAACCTAGACGGGAGCCAAGGCGCGGAAGCGGTATAGAAATACCACCTTACGGAATCGCTTCCTTGTTTGTCCAAAACCGTCCACGGGTCAACGACGTTACCCAAGTGCTTACTCATTTTTAAGCCGTTTTTATCGTTTACGTGCCCTAAAACTATACAGTTTTTAAAGGGAGCGCAGTCGAAAAGCAAAGTGGAAATCGCCAAAAGCGTATAGAACCAACCTCTCGTTTGGTCGATAGCCTCGCTTATAAAGTCGGCGGGGAATTGCTTTTCAAACAACTCTTTATTTTCAAAAGGATAGTGAAGTTGAGCAAACGGCATAGAACCCGAATCGAACCAACAGTCTATAACCTCTTTAACTCTACGCATCGTTCCACCGCATTTTTCGCATTTGCAAGTGGGTTCGTCGATGTAAGGTCTATGCAGTTCGATATCTTTTTCAAGTCCGCATCTTTCTCTCAACTCTTTTCTCGAACCTATAACTATTCTCTCTCCGCAGTCTTCGCATATCCAAATAGGTAGCGGAGTTCCCCAGTAACGCTCTCTCGAAATACCCCAGTCGATAACGTTTTCGAGGAAGTTTCCCATTCTACCGCTTTTAATGGTGGCGGGCATCCAGTTTACGGAATTATTCGCCTTTATAAGATTTTCCTTAACGGCGGTCATTTTGATAAACCAAGTGCTTCTCGCGTAGTAGATTAAAGGCGTGTTACATCTCCAACAGAAAGGATAGCTGTGCTCGTAAAGTTGGTCTTTAAACAAAAGTCCTCTCTCGTTTAAATCTAGCATTATGGGCTTGTCTGCGTCTTTAACGAAAAGGTTTGCAAACTTACCGCACTCTTCGCTCATAAGTCCCCTGTCGGTAACGAGCTGAACCATAGGCAAATTATAATTTCTTCCGACTTGCGCGTCGTCCTCGCCGAATGCGGGAGCAATGTGAACTATACCCGTTCCGTCGGTAAGCGTAACGTATTCCGCGTTGGTAACGTAGTAAGCCTTTTCCTTAAAGGTGCCTTTCGCAAAGTCGAAAAGCGGTTCGTATTCGGAATACTCGTATTCCTTACCCGTTTTTACCGATAAAGTTTCGTATTCTTCAAATAACGTGGGAACTAAATTTTCGGCAAGAATATATATTTCTCCGTTAGCTTTAATTTCGGCGTAATTTTCTTTTGCGTTCATACAAAGCGCCACGTTGGAAGGCAAAGTCCACGGCGTGGTCGTCCATGCGAGAAAATATTTATCCTCGCCCTTTACTTTGAATTTAACGAATACGGATTTTTCCTTTACGTCTTTATACCCTTGCGCAACTTCGTGGCTGGATAAAGCCGTTCCGCAACGGGGGCAATAAGGAACTATTTTATGCCCTTTATATAAAAGCCCTTTGTCGTTGATAGTCTTTAAAGCCCACCATTCCGACTCGATATAGTCGTCGTGATAGGTAACGTAAGGATTATCCATATCGACCCAGTAGCCGAGCCTGTCGCTCATTTTCTTCCATTCGTTGGTATATTTCCAAACGCTTTCTTTACATTTTTTTATGAAAGGCTCTATTCCGTATTTCTCTATATCCTTTTTACCGTCAAGTCCGAGCTGTTTTTCTATTTCCAGCTCTACGGGAAGACCGTGCGTATCCCAACCCGCCTTTCTTAAAACGTGATAACCTTTCATCGTTTTATAACGAGGAATAATGTCTTTCATAACTCTGGTTAAAACGTGACCGATGTGCGGTTTTCCGTTAGCCGTGGGCGGTCCGTCGTAAAAACAAAACTCTTTACCGTCTTTTCTTGCGTCTATACTCTTTTCAAAAACCCCGTTTTCATTCCAAAACTCGATTATTTCCTTTTCTCTGTCTAAAAAATTAAGCGTGGTTGAAACTTTTTTGTACATTGCTTCTCCTTTACCCGTTAGGGACTCGGCTTTTCGCCATAATATCTCATTATACAAGTAATTTTAACAAAATAAACGGTTTATGTAAAGTATTTTTTATTAAAAAGCTTGCTTTTTTAAAATAAATAAGCTAAAATAACAATACCGTGCTAGGCGGGGAGCTAGCGGTGCCCTGTACTCGCAATCCGCTACAGCGAGGCTGAATGCTTTTTGAGGATATTTTTATGGTTGGCTGAACGCCGTAAGGGACGTTGATGTTAAGGTCTTGTGCAATATCGCCTTGCGAACCGCGTCAGGACGGGAACGTAGCATCGCTAAACAAGTTACGGTATGTGCCACAAGGTAGCTTTAACGGAGTTACCTGCGTCGTTACCGCTTCGGTAAAAGTGTTCGAGAAAAGATGCACGGCATTTTTGTTTTTTAAGACCGCTAAACGCGGTCTTTTTATTTAATTTTTCTTGACAATAACGAGTTAAAAAAATATAATAAGTTTATGATTAAAGAAAATTTAGAAAAAATTTTTAAAGAAATAGAAAACGGCAATAATCTAGGTGAAAAAATCACCTTGGTCGGAGCAACCAAAATGCAATCGGCAGACACCGTAAACGAGGCTATAAGTTGCGGATTGACGGATTTCGGCGAAAATAAGGCGCAAGAATTCCGAGATAAAAACGACTTTATTTTGCCTTCCGCCGTAAGGCATTTTATCGGGAGACTTCAAACCAACAAGGTTAAATATTTAGTCGGAAAAGTTTCTTTAATTCACTCGGTAGACGACTTTTCTCTTGCGGAAGAAATTTCTTCTCGCTCGGAAAAATTAAATTTAACCACGAACATTTTAATAGAAGTAAACTTCGCACAAGATGAAAACAAAGGCGGAATACCCCTTGGCGAATTAGACGATTTTTTAAAAAAAGTTTCGGTTTTACCCAACTTAAAAGTTTTAGGACTTATGACCGTTGCGCCACACCTTGACGACGAAAACGCCTTGGCTGAAATTTTCGATAAAGCAAGACAAACCTACGACGAGCTTAAAAAATCGTACCCCGACTTTAAGTATTTGTCTATGGGAATGTCTGCCGACTACAAAACGGCAATTAAACACGGAAGCAATATGATAAGACTCGGAACGTCTATTTTCGGACAAAGAAATTACGGAGGCAACTGATATGGGATTGATGGATTTCTTTTTTAAAAAAGACAACAAAAAGAATAATCAAGAAGTAAAACAAGCGGAACAACCTGCCGAAAACGTAAATCGGGCAAACGGCGAGCAAGCGACTTCTTACCAAAAAAGCATAGGCTCGTCCTCTTCCGACCAACCCGTAAAATCGCCTTCTAGCTTTGAAGACGTAGAAATGATTATAGCCGACTTAAAATGCGGAAACAGCGTTTTGGTCAACGTGTCCAACGTGGATTTTGCCATGGGGCAACGCTTTGTAGACGTTTTAAGCGGAGCGATAGTCGCCCTTAACGGTCTTGTAACCCCCATACAAAAAGGACTTTTTTATTTTAGCGTAAAGCGTTAAA
>CAZRMT010000047.1:7448-9858 GCA_964601265.1 uncultured Christensenella sp. | reverse complement strand
GTATAATGCGGATGAGATTCCCACGTCGCAACTAATCGTTGCTCCTCTGAATGACAGTTTTTTATAGCCTTGTTTCTTCCCGTCATTGCGAAGCCGTTGTAAACGGCTGTAGCAATCCTTTCATTATGTGCTGTCCGCTTCATACTACCGCAATAACGGCTATATAATATCCATATCCTTAACTTGCCGTAAGGCAAACTTCACTCGCCGATAGGCGTACTTCACTTGCAACAGCAAACTTCACGTACCGTTAGGTACTCTTCACTTGCAAGACATTAGCCTTGCACTTCCTCTCATTCTTTACAAAAAACTTGACCAAAACACGACGGTATCGCATTTCGGTCAAAAAAACACCGTAAAAAAATCGCCGTAGCTTCCTACGGCGAAAGTTTATTAAATTATTTTCTTACTATTTTTCCGCTTTCGTCAACCTTGTAATTAGGATTGTCGTAAGCTATTTCAAAAGTAACGTTGTCGGCGTTTATAAAGGCGTCGTCCGCAATATACGTAACGCTTGCGGGAATTCTCACCACTCTCAACTCGGAGTTAAAATCGAACGCTCTCGATTCTATTCTTTCAAGCGTTGCGGGGAATTCGCCGATATTGATAAGTCCTTTACAACCCGTAAAGGCACCTTGACCTATAACGGTTAAATCGTTAGACCACTCGATAGTGGCTAATTTCGTACACCCCTCGAAAGCGTATCCGCCTATTTCCGATAAGCTCGACATAGAAATTTTGGTAATTTCCGTTTGTCCCTTAAATCCATCGGTGCAAATACCCGTTACCTTTTTACCGTTGTACTCGTCAGGCAAAATAACCACGCCCGACAGCGTTACGCCGTCCTTAACCTTTATAAGGTATTCATCCCCCGAAAGCTTAAATTCAAAATTGTCTACGCTCGTAGGCTTTTTTCTGGATAATCCTACGTTGCACGCCGTAAGCGAAAAAATCATCGCAACGACTAACGTTAAAGCTAAACTTTTTAATATTTTACGCATATACGCCTCGTAAATTTTATTATACGGTTTAATTATATGGTATTTTATTTCTTTTGTCAATATTTTTTTATTTTTATTCCCCGAAAACGAAAAGAAAATATCGCAATCGACTTTTTTCCCGTTAAAGAAAGGCTACAAAAATCAAAACAACGCTTTAACGCCCTTAAAACTTTCTCCCGCAACGCTCAAGGTTAAAGTAAAACCTTTACCGCTTGATATAACGTTTAACTCTAATTTTCCCGTCAACACGGCGTACTCTTTTATAACTTCTTCCAAATCCGACAGCATTGCGTTTTTAACGCTTTGAGAAACGCCCGTTCTGTCCACCGCAAGCATACTTTTAATTCGTTTTAACTGTCCGTTTTTCATTTTTTAAATTTCCTTTTAAAACCTAAAAATCCTCTTTGTTTGCAATAATTTATTATTCTGCTTTTGTTTTCCGCAACGTTTTCCGCAAGAACGTAAAACGCCCTATTTAAACTAGTCGCCCAATCCGAAAAAGTCCCCGTTAAAAGCTCGTCGTTTTCGGGAATAACCCCTTTTACGGGACGCTTCAATAGTACGCTTATTTCCTCTTCGCTCAAACATTTACCCGACAAAACGTGTTCCGCCCGAATTCTGTTTACCAAAAGAAAAATTTCGTTTATATCGTAAGCGTCAAGCAAACAAATAACCTTGTCTGCGTCCCTAACGCTCACGGGGTACGGGTTTACGACCACCAACGCCTCTTCCGCCACGCAACACGCCTTATGAAAACCGCTGTCTATCCCCGACGAGCAGTCTATCAAAAAAAAGTCGAAAAAAGAACTTTGCGAATTCAGCAATAGTTTTATCTCTTGCGGGTTGACGTCCGAGTCCTCCAACGAATGATTGCAAGCAATTAAAAACAGATTGTTTACCGCGGTAGGATTTATCGCTTGTTTTATTCTGCAACGATAGTTTACGGCGTCTATTAAATCGAAATTTATTTTTCCGTCCATAAAGCACGTTGCGTCAAGGCTGTTCAGCCCGAAATCCAAATCGACGAGGCACACTCTTTTGCCCGCTTTTGCAAGTTGTATTCCCAAATTAACGCAAACGGTACTTTTACCCGTTCCGCCCTTTCCGCTAGTAATTAAAATCGTTCTCGCCATATTTTCTCCTTTAAAAGCGTAAGCATATACTATCACTTTTGCTTTGCGAAAAAATAACGAACAACGGCAAAAAAAGTCAGATTTTATCGAATAAATTCCTTCCTTTATATTTCTTAAAACAACCTTTTTCCGTAGCAAATTCGTTTCGGTAGTTTTTTATCTGTATTTTATTTTTTTTCGGGAATTATCAATTCAAAGTCAATCATCTTGTATGTTATTCGTATCGTTTTTCATATCCACTTTTGCAAACAATAAATAACAAACCCATAATTTTCA
>CAZRMT010000047.1:0-7348 GCA_964601265.1 uncultured Christensenella sp. | reverse complement strand
CATATAAATCGTAGGTTTTTTCAACTATTTTAAATCCGCTTTTTTCATATTCCGAAAGCGAATACTCAAAAAAATCGAGACTGTCCGTTTTTTGCTCAATCGTAAAATTCGGAACGCATATTTTTTTATATATTTCAAGGAATTTTCCGTTTGTAAGCCTACGGTTTGCGTACTGTTTTTTCGGGAACGGACAAGAAAAATTAAGCAGTATTTTTTCAATAGAGTTTTTTTCTAGAAAAAAAGCTAAATTTTGGGCGTCGCAATTTAAAAATTTAAGATTTTTTATCCCTTTTCCGTTCTCCATAGCGGAAATAATTACGTTGGTTATTTTTTCAACGCCGATAAAATTCAGCGAGGGGTGAGAAAGCGCCAGCTGTTTTATCAACCCGCCTTTACCGCACCCGATTTCCATAACAACGGGATTGTCGTTTGCAAAAATCTCCTTTAAATTTAAGAGATACGCATACTCTTTATCTTCTCTTTTGTAAAAAAACGACGGCTCTCTGAAAAGCAAATTTTCTCCGCTTTCCTCTACTCTCGTTTCCAAATTTTTCTTTTTTCTCATTCGCATAACTTCACCACCGCAAAGAAAAACAAGCCTTTCGGCTTGTTAACTTTTTTATTAGTCGTTTACGATAATTTCCAATTTCTTACGGAAAATTCTTTGGAAATCTTCGCTTGCGCCGAGCGCGTCTCTAATTTCCAACTGCGAATCGCCTTCCGAAACGGTTTTTAAAATAACCGAGTCGCCCAAAACGTCGCACACTATTTCTTTAACGACGCCCGAACCGCTTCTGTCCAAGCTTTCCGCAATACGGAGAATAATTCCTAGTCTTCTTATTACGTCTAAATCTTCTTCGCCGATAATATCTCTATACTTCATAATATCGCTCATATTTATTTCGTCGTTTTTATGAACGGCTACCACGAAAGAAGCAAGCACTATATCCCTATGACTTAACCCGTATATGTTAGAATTCAATATAACGTATGCGGAATGTTTTTGATAATCGTAATACTTAATATTTAAGCCCGTATTAAATAAGTACGAAGCAACCCTCAAAATTTTGACGTATTGACGGGGGAATTTATGCAAAACCCTAAGCTGTTTAAACAGTTGCACCGACAAATTTACCACGTGTTCGGAGTGCGCCTCGTTTAAATTATAATACTTGACTATGGTTTTAAGGCTGTACCCTAAAACGTCGCTTATCGGTTTTTCTTGAGTAGAAGGCATAGCGTAGTTAAACATAACGCCCTCTCTCAATCCGCAAGCCGAAACGGTAAAGCCGTTTGAGTTAAGCATTTTCAATAGTGCGTTAACCGCCCCTTGCGCCGAAGGAAGAATATCCGCTCTCGACGAAGGAACGCCTTTTATTCTCTTTTTCTTCGCAGGGTCTAGCGTACGAAGCTTTTTATAAATTACGTCGAACTGCTCTTTCGTGATAAACGAGTTGTGTATCGTTTCAACCGAAGCTTTGGTAAGCATTAAATTGATTTTACACAAACTTCTCATCGAACCGCCCACGCCTATAACGGGCAAATCCTCGGGAATTTCCTTTAACCACTCTATTTTTTGTAGTTCTCCCGTAACGTATTCTTCGATTTTTTCGGTAATTCTCTCAAAATTGTCGTCGTCCGTAACAAACTTTTCCGTTAAAGTCATCGCCCCGAACGGTAAAGTTGCATAATTAAGAATACTTCTCCTATTATAGTGGACGATTTTCATACTTCCGCCGCCTATTTCGAAAATAAGCCCTTTGGGAATATCCATCGTGTTTATTACGCCCCTATACACGAGCGTAGCCTCTTCTTCGTCCGACAAAACTTTGATTTTAATTCCGCAAGAAGTCAAAACCTCTTCTAAAAAGCTTTTTTGATTTTTTGCTCTTCTTACCGCCGCAGTGCCTACCGCAAATATATTAGAAGTATCTATCCCGTAAGAATCGCATAGTCTACGGAACATTTTAATAGTTTTTATAGTATCGTCGATTTGGGAAGACTTTAAAAAGCCGTCGCTTTCCATATCTTTACCGAGTCTGACTCTTTCTTTAATTTGGTCAACGACCACAAAATGACCGTCGCCGAGAAGTTTAACTATAACAAGCCTTGCTGTATTTGATCCTAAGTCGATTATTCCTATCTTGTCCAAAATAACGTCTCCTCTGTTCTTTATGGTGTTAATGAAAAAAATCGCATTTTTTATTGTGATTTTAGCGAATTTTTTACATTAAATTTGGTGCTAAATCTCAATTTTTTTTAACGTCCCCCACGATAAAAAAAACTATATGTTAGTATTCTACCATAAAACCGCTTTTTTTTCAAGGATAAATAAAAAAAATATGGAAAAAATATAAAAATATTTTGAAAAAATCCATTTTCTTAAAATTTAACAAGATAAAAAAAACTTATTTTTTCTTAAAAAAAGAGTTATACACCCCCTTTATTCCGATAAAAAGCAAAATCAATGCGAAAATCTTGGTTAAAACCGCTTTCGGGAGCGTTTTTCCCGCGAAAAACCCCGCGAGCGAACCAACCAAAGCAAAAATCACCATAGTAACAAGCCCTTTTTTCTCCACGAGATTGTTTTTTAAGTGAAAAATAAGCGAAATTATAGAGGCGGGAACGAACGAAACGAGGTTTATCGCGCCCGAAATTCTTCCCTTTTCGCCCAAAATCCCCAAAAGCGGTATCAAAACGGTACCTCCACCCATTCCCATTCCGCATAGCACTCCTCCAAAAATTCCAAATAATACGTAAAAAAATACCATACTTAAACTTTACGCTTGCCCCCTTTTCCTTTTTTCGTGTTTTTTCGCAAAAATTAACCCGATTTTTTTCGATAATCATATCTCTTCTTTTGCTATTTTTTCATATTTTATATAATTTTTTGCACATCTTAAACTTAACACGGCTAAAATACGAGCATTTTAACCCCCAAAACGCAAATAAAAATACAAAAAAACTTTTGCACAACTTCTTTATCGAGCTTGTATAAAATTTTAGCCCCGACTATCGCCCCGAGCGAAACACCTAACATCGTCGCAAATCCCCTTTTAAAAGGAAAAATTCCGTCGATTAGGCAAAGCGTTGCCGTCAATAAACTCACGGGGAGCATAACCGCCATTGCGGTGGCTTGCGCTTTTTTCTGCCCGTACGCAGGCTCTTTTGCAAGAAAGGGAACCAAAATCATACCTCCGCCTCCGCCGAACAGCCCGTTTATAATTCCTGCGAAAAACCCTATCGTCGCATACTTTTTATCGGAAAAATTCTTTTTCTTGTCCATACAATTATTTTTGTTAAAAATCGAAATACTATTCTTTAAAAACTCTTTTCACGCAGTTTGCCTTTTCGTAGAGACGACGAAATCGGCGTAAATTAGTTATTTATATATAAAATACAAATAAAAAAACCGTATTTATTTACGAAAAAGCGTTGCAAACTTGCGAAAAATATTATATAATAGCAAGGTACGATTGCCCCGAGTACGGGCAATTTCACAAAATAAGTAACAACAAATCTTTAAAAAGGTAACTCTATGAACAAATTTACGAAAAAATTCAGAAGCTTACTCATTTTAATTCTTGCGCTTACTATGGTATTTACTTCGCTAATGTCCGTAGCATGCAAAAAGAAAGGCACGTCCTCCGACGACGAGACGGAAGAAACGACGACCATAACCGAAAGAACGGATAATCAAGTTCTTAAAAACGGCGACTTCGAGTTCGGCACGGCAAATACCGCCGTCACGTCTTATCCCGCTTCGCCCACGGGCTGGTCAAAGTCTTACGACAGCATTTCGGAATCGAATGCGACCACCTCTTCATATGCGTCGGGAATAATCGACACTCGTACCTATAAATACGAATACGACGAAGACGGTTACGTTTTGCTCGACGACGAGGGCAACCCCGTTCTTGCCAAAGACGAAGACGGAAACTACATAAAAGTTTTCGACACGATAGCTTCTTCCAACGCATTTCCTAAATACGCTTACGAATACACCACTTCTACCGACGACGACGGCAACGAAGTGAGAACGTACAAGAAAGACGACAACGGAAACTTTATTCCTAAGCTCGACAGCAACGGCAACAACGTAGAAGCCGACTCTTTGGATACGGAATATTTCTATTACAACCCCGGCACGCCTTTCGATAACGACTATGTAAGCGAAAGCGAATACGACTCGGACGACGAAACCAATATCAGCAAGGGCGGAAAAATCCTTATGATACACAACAAAGTCGTCGCCAGCGACGGACAAGGTACCGCTCAATACTATAAATCGAGCACTACTCTTTCCTTGGGCGTCGGCGAAAGCGGTGTGTTAGAAGCGTGGGTATTAACCAAAGACTTAACTTCTAACATGAAAACCGAATACGGCGCGTACGTTTTGGTTTCTTCTACCGTAGGTTCTATCGATGCGGGCGAAACCGTTATTCAAAATATCAACACTTACGGCAGATGGAGCAAGATACAAATCTACGTTCAAGGTAGTGATTTTGCAAAAACCACCCTCACCGTAACGCTCGGTTTAGGATTCGGTAGCAGTGCCTTCACCTACAAATACGCAGAAGGTTTCGCTTTCTTCGATAACGTTCACTTTAAAACGTTAAAGGCAAGCGAAGTTCCCGCCGACGAAACCGCCTCTTTAAACAAAGTCGTAAGCTTATACAACGCAAGCAAAGAGCTTATAAGTGACGAAACTCGTTACGACTACAATTATACGGAAGAAAACTTTAAAGCTTTGGACGAAAGCAATTTCCTCACCACGACTTTAAAGATTAACGCTAAAAAAGACCTTACCGCTTTACAAATAAACGGAAGCTCCAAAAATGAAAACGTTTACGAATCGAACTCCGCAGACAGCAAGTTCAACCTAAACGCAACGGCTACCGTCACGGACAACGTATTAACGTTCAACTACCCGAATCCGTCCACCCTTTCTTTTGAAACCAACGCTTTCGCGGTTTACTACAACGAAAACATTCGTTTGTCCTTCTACGTTAAAACGGAACTCTTAAACGTTACCAACTCGACCAACGGCTTAACCGTTTACCTTATGGACAAGGGCAAAAGCCAAACCGCCGAAGGAACCGAAGTATCGTTACTTTCCGACTTTAAGACCACCAAGGGCGAAAACAAGGACAACGACGACTTTACTTTGGTATCGGTAATCGTATCCAACACTTATTCTGACGACGTCAGATATTTCTCGTTGAAATTCGTTTTAGGTTCAACCGAAACGTCCGACCGTTTAGAAACGTTACCCAAGGGAAGCGCTACGATAAAAGACTTTAAAACCATTACGCTTTCCGAAGACGAGGCAAGCAACCTTTCCACTTCCGACGAAGACCACGCAACCAAGAGAACGCTTCAAAGCGAATACGCAACCCTTCCCTCGGAGAGTACTTCTTCCGACAGCTATACTTTCAGTTACGGTTTACCCAACAAACAAACCATAACATATAAAGCGGTTGCAGACGTACAAAACTACGAGCACTTGATAGGCGGAACGAACAGAACGGGCGGAAGCAAAGACCTTCAATACAACCACCCGACTGACACGGCGGGACTTATCAATTCCGAGTATATCGACAATTACAGCAATTCGTTATTCACGGTAGGCTCCACCAACTATAAAGCCGAAATTAAGACTTGGCTCGAAAAAGTTGCAAAGGCTAACGACAACGATTACGCTCAACCCTTAATGATAAACAACGATAACTGCACTTTCGGTTATATCGGCAATAGTTTATCGCTCAACGCTTCAACCACCTATCTTATCACCGTCAAGGTTAAGATTTTCGGCGACGCCACTGCGTACGTGTATTTATCCGATATGGACGATACTTCCAACGCTATACTTTCGGTTGACGCTAAAACCAACGAACACACCAACGAAACCATAACCAAAGGTCAATACGGCTATGCGATTGCTCTTACCGCAAAAGACGTAAACGCTAACGAAAAAGACGGTTTTGCTTCCGTACAGTTCTTAATCACCACCGGCAAGCACGAAGACACCGCAAGAAATTATCGTATAGAAATGTGGAACGGTTCTCGTGACGGAGAAACGCCCTCGACGGGAATAGTATTCTTCGACGGAGTAGTTACCACCACCTCTACCGACAGAAACGTTAACTTGCGTGACTTTAAGTATACTTACACCACCGAAAAAGCGTTTATGGACGGCGAAAACGGTTACGATTACACTTACGCAACCGCAGAAAGCAAAAAGATTTCGTTCACTCAATTACCCACTTTAATTAAAACCGACGCTAACCCCGACGGAGTTACGACCAACTACGAAAAGACCGATTCCGACCACACTTCCGTAATCTTTATGACCAACGGAACGCTTGAAAACGGAATAGTTAAAGGCGGAACGTTTATCATTTCCGATTTAACCTCGGTTGACGCGTTACTCGAAGTAGACAACACCACTTCCGACGACGACAGTAGTTCCAACGACGATACAACGGATACGTCTTCGGGCGACTCGACTTCTTATAGTCCCTTCTTGTTCGCAACTTCATTAATCGTATCTGTTGCGCTTATCATTGCTTTAGTAGCGGTACTTGTAAAACACATCATCACCGCTCACAGAAGAAAGAAATTCGACAGAGAAAGCTACTACGACACTTCCGCTCGTGAAAAAGCTCACGAAAAGATTTTAAACAAAAAAGCCGTAGCCGAAAAGGAAGCTAAAAAGGATTACGATTACGACAATCCCGAAAACAACGTCGATTTTGAAGAAAACGTCACGGTAGAAGATATTCAAGCAGAAAACGCCGAAGTATCCGAAAATATCGAAGCCGTTCTCGAAGAAACCGAAGTCGAATTCGAAGAAAAAACTTCGTCCGAAGAAGCTCCCGTTGAAACGGAAACTCCTTCCGACGAAAGCAACGACTAATTCAAAACGTCAATCGTGAAACAAAACGAGCAACCGTAAGTATATTGCGGAAGCCGTTCAAACAAAACGATTAACCATTAAAAACAATCAATCGAAAAATAAAACGATTAGTCACTGAAAATAGTCAGTCGTAAAACAAAACTATTAAATAAAAAGTTCACTCTCTTTCAAGGGTGAACTTTTTTATTTTATTATCATTTTATATAGCCTCTTTTTTACTGTCATTGCGAAGCGACCATGTCGCTTTTGTCGGACAGCCGTACTTCTTGTGCAGTCTTTTTTCGTTCAATTCTCTTCTTCCCGTCATTGCGAGCTTTCGTCAGCAAGCGTGGCAATCCTTTCATTATGTGCCGTACGCTTCATCATACCTCTACAATAGCTATACAAATTGTATATCCTCAACTTGCCGTAAGGCAAACTTCACTCACC
>CAZRMT010000046.1:0-9893 GCA_964601265.1 uncultured Christensenella sp. | reverse complement strand
TTGCATCGGAACGCTTATAATGGCAATATGGACTTGAAAAGTTTTGAAATATTTTTTTGTTAAACTATTTTTTAATAATTGTATTTTTTCTTGTTTGCGATAAAGAATATAATGCCTAAAATAAGCGCAACGACTTCTGCAACGATTACCGACGACCAAATTCCGTTCAATCCGAACCAACTTGCCAGCAATATTACGGAAGACGTTTGAAAAATCAACGTTCGTATTCCCGAAATAAGGGCGGAAACAAGTCCGTCGTTGAGTGCGGTAAAAAAGGACGAAGCAAAGATGTTAAAGCCCATAAATATAAAGGCAAAGGAGTAAATTTTCATTGCGTGGTTCGTCAGCTTTAATAAAGCCAGGTCTTTTCTTGCGAAAATGTAACTTAACGGGTAGGATAACGCTATCGATAGTCCCGTCATTACAATTCCCATGACGAAATTTATTACTATACTTTTTCTAAGTACGTTTTTAAGTTCGTCCGTATTTTTTGCTCCGTAGTGGTAAGATATTATCGGAGCCGTTCCTACGGCATAACCTAAAAATATTGCGGCAAAAATAAAGCTGACGTACATTATAATTCCGTATGCGCCAACGCCCGTTTCTCCGGCAATTTTTAAAAGTCTATTGTTGTAGAGCATACTTACTACGGAAGAAGAAACGTTGCTGAGCAGTTCGCTCGAGCCGTTAGTGCAAGACTTAAACAGTACGCCGAATTCAAATTTCGGTTTTGCAAAGTGAAGCAGGCTCGAATTGTTTTTGTTTAAGAAATAGCAAACGGGAATTACGGCGCCTATTATTTGCGAAATTATGGTTGCTACCGCCGCACCTTTCACGCCCCATTTAAATACTGCCATAAAAAGCGCGTCTAATATCATATTGGAAACGCCCGCAATAACCGTAACTATAAAACCTAACGTGGGTTTTTCGGCTGCGATAAAAAAGCTTTGAAAAAGGTTTTGTAGCATAAACGCGACTTCCGCCGATATTATAATCGTTCCGTATTCCTTAATAAAGGGCATAAAGGATTTTTCGGCTCCTATCAGTTTTGCAATAGGTTCAACTAAAAAAACGAGCGCGAGAGTTATGATTACGCCCAAAATAACGGTAAAGCATACTACGGTCGTAAAAATGCGGTTAGCCTTTTCCTTGTCGCCTTCCCCAAGCGTTTTAGCAACCAACGCCGAACCGCCCGCACCCATCATAAAACCTATTGCGCCTATAACCATTGTTACGGGCATAAAATAGTTTACTGCAGAAAATGCAAGCGAGCCAACGAAATTAGAAATAAAAACTCCGTCGACAATTCCGTAAATAGAGGTGAAAACCATCATTAAAATAGACGGGAGCGTCGCTAGTAACAGTTTTTTGTAATTAAAGTGGTCGGATAATTTTATTTGCATAATTTACCTTTGTAAAACGTATTTTGTCCGTCTTGCTTTTTTAAAGCTAAGACGGACGAAGTAGAGGGATTTTAACATAGAAAAAAAGTATTGTCAAACGATTTTAAACAAATAAAAAAAATTCTTATTAAAACCTTACGAAAGCTACAATTTTTTTTGAAAAATTTTTTTAAAAGCGTTGACAACGCATAAAAAAAGTAATATACTCGTGGTAATAGGTGACGAAATGCAAAATTTATTTAACGCATACTTTTTTGGATATTACTTTTTTAGACCATATTTTTAATATCGGTTGTTTTTTTGCGTGCGGTAAATTTTTAAAAAATAAAAATTGACTTGGCTTATTAAATGACCGAAAAAAATTTCGGTCATTTTTTTTGTTTTAAAATTTGCGTTAAACAAAAGTTGACGCTTTATATAAAGGAGAACTGTTATGATTATCGTTGTAAAAAAGGATTGCGATAAAAAGGAACTTAAAAATCTTACCGATTGGGTAAACGAGCAAGGACTAAAAATAGACGTAAGTAAAGGTACTAACAACTTAATTTTAGGGCTTGTCGGCGATACGAGTAAGGTTGACGTGGATTTGGTGCGTTCGTTAGACATTGTCGAGGACGTTAAGCGTATTCAAGAGCCGTTTAAATGCGCTAATAGAAAATTTCACCCCGAGGACACTATCGTCGACGTAAACGGCGTAAAATTCGGCGGAGATAATTTCGTGTTTATTGCAGGACCTTGTTCGGTGGAAACGGAAACGCAGATTATAGAAGTTGCCGAGGCTGTTAAAAAAGCGGGCGCTAACGTATTGCGCGGAGGCGCCTTTAAACCCAGAACTTCCCCTTATTCCTTCCAAGGGTTAAGGGGAGCGGGAATAGATTTATTGCTTAAAGCCAAAAAGGAAACGGGGCTTCCCATAGTGACGGAAATTATGAGCGTAAATCATATTGATTTATTCGCCGACGTGGATATTATACAAATAGGCGCAAGAGATATGCAGAACTTCGAGCTGTTAAAGGAAGTTGGAAAAACTAAAAAACCGGTACTTCTTAAAAGAGGACTTTGCAATACCATAGAAGAATGGCTTATGAGTGCGGAATATATAATGAGCGAGGGTTGTAAGGACGTTATTTTGTGCGAAAGAGGTATAAGAACGTTCGAGCCGTACACGAGAAATACGCTCGATTTATCCGCAATTCCGCTTTTAAAAGAGTTAACGCACCTGCCCGTAATAGTAGACCCCTCGCATGCGTCGGGAATTTCAAGACTCGTAAAACCGTTATCGCTTGCAACGGTAGGCTCGGGTGCGGACGGACTTATGATAGAAGTTCATAATAATCCTAAAAAGGCTTGGTGCGACGGGGCGCAGTCCATTACCCCCGACCAGTTCGACGATATAGTTAAAAAAGTAAACGTTATTCTTCCGCTAGTAGGGAAAGAGCATAGAGTATGAAAACGATAGGAATTATAGGTTTGGGGCTTATGGGCGGTTCGTTTGGTAGAACGCTCGTAAAAAAAGGCGGATATAAAGTGCTTGGGTACGATAAAAGCGAATCCGCAATGAAAAAGGCAGAGCTTTTAAAAGCATTTCATTTTCCTTTAACCGAAGAAAATTTTAAAGAAGTTGATTTATTGATTGTTTCGGTTTATCCGCAAGGGTTTGAAAACGTGCTTTCAAATGCTTGCAAACATTTAAAAAAAGGTGCTATTATCGTTGATTTTTGCGGTGTCAAACGTGACGTTGTAAAAATAATGAGCGAACAAGAAAAAGAGTATCCCGATTTAATCTTTATAGGCGGACACCCTATGGCGGGTAGAGAGTTTTCGGGCGTTGAACATTCCAGCGTTAACCTATTTGAAAAGGCTTCTATGATACTCGTTAACGTAAACGCAGACATTTTCAAGCTTGAAGAAGTAAAGAAATTCTTTTTAAGCGTAGGTTTTTCCAACGTGGAGATAACTACGGCGGAAAATCACGACGAAATGATAGCTTACACCTCTCAATTATGTCATATAGTTTCGAATGCGTACATCAAAAGCAAACAAGCCGAAAGTCACTTCGGATATTCGGCGGGCAGTTATAGGGACTTGACGAGAGTGGCTAGGCTAAATAGCGAAATGTGGACTGATTTAATGTTGAAAAACAAAGACAAGTTGGAAAGTGAATTGACTTTTTTAATTGATAGTTTACAAAAATATGCAGACGCTTTGAGGGAAAACGACGCATTAAAACTTAACGCATTATTAAAAGAGGGTAATGACAGAAAGTTGAGTATTGACGTTAAAAACGGCGGTAAATAATATGAGTGAAATTAAAGTTAACGCATCAAAAAACTATTCCGTGTTTATAGAAAAGGATTTTTCTTCGTTTTATAAAAGAGCGGAAAATATCATAAAAGGCGAAAAGGTTCTTGTTGTAACCGACAGCAACGTTGCAAAGTTTTATCCGCATTATTTTAAAGAAATTTTAAGCGAAAAAACTGTTTTCGAATATGTAATTTCAGCAGGTGAAGATAGTAAAAATGCAACCAACTATATAAATATTTGTTCTTTTTTGGCGGAGAATTCTTTCACGAGAAACGATACTGTAATTGCATTCGGCGGAGGAGTTGTCGGAGATTTGGCGGGGTTCGTCGCTTCCACTTACGAGCGTGGCATTACCTTTATAAACGTTGCCACTACGCTATTGTCTATGGTTGATTCTTCCGTAGGCGGTAAAACGGCTATTGATTTACCTCACGGTAAAAATTTGGTCGGAACTTTTTATCAACCGAGCCTAGTATATATCGACGTTGATTTTTTATCTACTTTGCCACAGCAAGAACTAGACAACGGCTACGGCGAAATAATTAAATACGTTTTTTTGTCAAATGAGATAACTTTAAAAGATTTTGACGGGGACATTGCCGTTTTGATAGAAAAATGCGTAAAAATTAAAAGAGATATAGTAGAGCGTGACGAAAGAGAGAGCGGAGAAAGAAAATTGCTCAATTTAGGACATACCATTGCTCACGCGATAGAAAAACTTTCTTCGTTCACCGTTCCTCACGGATTAGCCGTTGCAAAAGGGCTTAAAAAGGCTTTGGAAATATCGCAAAAATACTATGGTTTAAGTGATAAAACCGTAGAAAAAGCCTTAAAAATTATTTCGTGCAAAAATCACGATTTGTCAATAGATTTTACCGACGACGAAGTTTTAATCGCTTTAAAAAACGATAAAAAAAGCAAGTCGGACGGGGTTGACTTCGTAATGATTGACGAAAACTTAAAAGCAAAAGTCGTTTATTTACCGTTTGAAAAATTAAAGGAGCTTTACTAAAATGGACGCTAAAATTTACCCCTCCTTTTTAAAAGGCGAGTTTAACGCCCCGACCGCTAAGTCATATGCGCATAGGTATTTGATAGCAGGCTTTTTATCGGGCGGAAACGGACAAGTGGAAAACGTCGGCTGTTCGTTTGACGTAAACGCCACGCTTAACGCTTTAAAAAGTTTGGGGTTAAATTACGAAAGAGTAAACGGTTCTTTAAAACTTTTAAACGTAACTTTTCCAAATAAAAAAGTAGAGGTAAACTGCGGTGAAAGCGGTTCTACGATAAGATTTTTACTGCCCGTTGCTTGTGCGCTCGGAATAAAATCCGTTTTTACGGGGAGCGAAAGATTGCTTAAAAGACCTAACGAAAAATTGATAAATCTTTTAAACGAACACGGAGCCGATATTACGGGTTATGAAGTTAACGGAAAGATAAAAAGCGGTTTATACGAAATAGACGCAAGCGTGAGTTCGCAATATATAACGGGACTGTTGTTTTCGTTGCCGTTACTTAACGGAGATAGCGAAATAGTTTTGCAAAATACCGTCGTTTCGGCAAATTACGTAGATATTACCTTGCAAGTTTTAGCCGAGTTCGGAATTAAAATAGAAAAAACGCAAAAAGGTTTTTTTGTAAAAGGAAATCAAAAATACGTTTCCCCGATTAGCGTTACTGTAGAGGGCGATTATTCCGCAGTAAGTTTTTTCCTTACCGCAGGGGCGCTTGGAGAAAATGTTACCGCAAGAGGGTTAAAAGAAAATTCGTTACAAGGCGATAAAAAATATTTAGAACTTTTAAAACAAGCGGGAGCCGACGTTGAAGTAACGCCAAAAGGCGTAAGCGTTTCCAAAAACGAGTTGAACTCTTTTCGTTTTGACGCAACTTCTTGTCCCGATATTATTCAAATAGCAAGCGTTTTGGCTTCCTTTTGCAAGGGGAAAAGCGTTATAAAAGGCGTGGAAAGGCTAAAAATAAAAGAAAGCGACCGCCTTAAAGGAATAGTTGACTTTTTGAGTGAAAGCGGAATACAAACCGAAGTTCACAGCGACGAGCTAACCGTTTTCGGCGGGCGTCCTCACGGCGGAGAGTTTTGCGGTGATAACGACCACAGAACGGTTATGAGCGAAGCTATTCTGTCTTGTTTTGCGGACGGAGTTTCTTCGATAAAAGGAATAGAAGCGGTAAATAAATCGTATCCCGATTTTTTTAAAGATTTTAGTTTATTAGGAGGAAAAACCGATGTCAATTTTTAACGGTAAAAAGATAAAAGTCGAGATAACGGGCGAGTCGCACTCCGCCTATATGTCGGTTAACGCCTCGGGCTTTCCCGATTTTAAAGTAGACAGGGATAAACTTTTAAAGTTTTTAGATAGAAGGAAACCCGCTTCTTCTTTTTCTACGCCGAGAAAGGAAGAGGATGTTCCTGTATTCGATAGTGAGGATATTATAAAAAACGGTAATATTTCGGCGAAGATTTACAATAAAAACACAAAAAGTTCCGATTACGATAATCTTTACGGAAAACCAAGACCTTCGCACGCCGATTACGGTTGGTTTTTAAAGGACGGAACGCTTGATTTTAGCGGAGGCGGAAGATTTTCAGGCAGACTCACGGTAAATTTGTGCGTAGTGGGAGGAATTGCTTTACAATACCTAAATTCAAAGGGGATAAAAATTCGTTCTTTCGTGTCCGAAATAAACGGAGTTAAAGGTAAAAGCTATTTAGACGGCGTAACGGTTGAAGAAGTAGAAGGCGTAAAGGCTCCTATTTTTGCAATTAGTAAAAACGAAGAAATGGCTAAAAAAATCAAAGAAGCGCAAGAACAAGGAGATTCCGTAGGCGGAGTTGCCGAAGTTGTCGTTTACGGTACGCCTAAAGGAATAGGCGATAACTTTTTCGATGGGTTGGAAGGGAAAATTGCGAGTTTAATTTATTCCGTTCCCGCAGTAAAAGGCGTAGAATTCGGTAGCGGTTTTTTAGGCGTAGAAAAAACGGGGAGCGAAATTAACGACCAAATGACGTACGAAAACGGCGAAGTTAAGTTTTTATCTAATAATTCCGGCGGAATAGTCGGCGGAATATCGACGGGACAGACGTTGACGATGAGGGTTGCGGTAAAACCTACGCCCACGATATTTAAAAAACAACTTACCGTTGATTTAATAGATAAAAAGACGGTTGAAATTCAAGCCAAGGGCAGACACGATTCGTGCATACTTTTAAGGGCGTTGCCTTGTTTGGAAAGCGCCGTTGCCCTAGCTGTTTTAGATGAAATTATATAAAGGAGAAAATATTATGGCTGATTTAAAGGAATTAAGAGAAAAAATAGACGTTTTAGACGAGAAAATTGCTGATACTTTTTCAGAAAGAATGGAGCTTTGCGGTGAAATAGGTAAACGTAAAAACGAAATAAAGAAAAACGTTGACGACGGCAAGAGAGAGAACGAGGTTTTGTATAACGTTTTAACGAGAACCAAAGACGAATTAAAACCGTACTTAAAAGAGCTTTACAAAACGGTGTTTTCCACGAGTAAGGCTTACCAAAGAGAGCTTTCCGAAAACGCTAGCGTTACCGTTAATAAAATAAAAACGGCGCTGAAGAACGAAAAAAGCGAGCTTGAAATGACTGCCACCGTTGCTTGTCAAGGCGTAGAAGGGGCAAATTCTCATACGGCGGTAAAAAGATTTATTCAAGTTCCGTCCGTGTCTTTTTTCAAGACGTTTGACGGGGTGTTTACGGCTGTCGATAAAGGTTTTTGTAAATACGGCGTATTGCCCATAGAAAATTCTACGGCAGGTTCGGTATTAGAGGTTTACGACCTTATAACGAAACATAACTTTTATATAGTAAAAAGTTTAAAATTAAAAATCGAACATTGCCTTGCTTCCGTTTCGGGAGCAACCGAAAAAAGTATTAAAAAAGTCGTATCTCATACGCAAGCGTTAAAGCAATGTTCCGAATATATAAAACAAAATTCTTTGCAAGAAGAAGAAAGTTCGAATACGGGCGTTAGCGCAAAAGAAGTGGCGACGCTTGGCGATAAAAGCGTTGCGACTATTTGTTCGGTAGAGTGCGCAGAGCTTTACGGACTTAAAATTTTAAAGAGAAATATTCAAAACGAAAGCAATAACTATACGAGATTTATTTTAATAGCTAAAGACTTAACGCTTTTAAAGGGGAGCGACAAAGTAAGTATAGTAACGAGCCTTGCCCACAAAGTGGGGAGTTTGTCCGAGCTTTTAAACAGATTTTCGCTTGCCGGACTTAATTTAACGAAAATCGAAAGCCGTCCGCTAAATTCCGATTTCGAGTTTTTATTCTATTTGGATTTTTCGGGCGACATCACTAACGGAAAAGTACTTAATTTATTGTCGGAACTTGAAAACGGTTCACAGTATTTCGAATTCTTAGGAAGTTATAAGGAAATTATATGAAATTTTGTCTTATCGGAGAAAAATTAGGACATAGCTTTTCGGCTATTATTCACCGAAAAACGGGTTTAGACTATTCTTTAAAGGAGATAGAACCCGATAAATTGTCCGAATTTTTAACTTGTCCTAGCGTTGACGGATTTAACGTTACAATACCTTACAAAAAGGCGGTTATTCCGTTTTTGTATTCCGTATCGCAAGAGGCTGAAAAAATAGGCGCCGTAAATACCGTGGTAAATAAAAACGGCAAACTTTACGGATATAACACCGACTATTTCGGGTTGGAATACGCTTTAAAAAGAGCGAAAATCGAGGTAAAAGATAAAAACGTTTTGATTTTAGGTTCGGGCGGAGCGTCTCAAACGGCGGTTACGCTTTGTAAAGACCTTAACGCAAAAAGCGTAATCACGGTTAGTAGAACGGGAACGGTTAACTATAAAAACGTTTATGATTTATCCGAAACCGAAGTCGTTATAAACGCCACACCCGTCGGAATGAGTCCGAATAACGACGAACTTGTGCTGGATTTATCTCGTTTTCCGCATTTAAAAGGCATTTTCGATTTAATTTATAACCCTTTAAAAACAAAACTCGTTTTACAAGCGGAAGAGCTTGGCGTAAACGCAAGCGGAGGACTTGCAATGCTTGTCGCTCAAGCGATAAAATCTCAGTCTATATGGCGAAATAAAAACTTTTCGGATAGCGATATAGAGGATATTTTAGATTATCTTATTTTTAATACGCTCAATATCGTTTTAATAGGAATGCCTTCTTCGGGTAAAAGTTCGATAGGTAAAGAGCTTGCGTTAAAATTAAAAAAAGAGTTTGTAGATACGGACGAAGAAATACAAAAAAGATATTTGTCGTCGCCAAAAGATATAATTTTAAAAGAGGGCGAAAAAAAGTTTAGAGAATACGAAAAAGAAGTTGTAAAATCGGTTTCTTTGTCGCAAGGAAAAATTATAGCCACGGGCGGAGGGGTTTGTTTGGACGAAGAAAACGTTAGACATTTAAAGGCAAACGGAATTTTGATATTTGTTAAAAGAGATATTGAATTGCTTACCGTAAACGATAGACCCATTTCGCAAAAAGAAGGAATAAAAGAGCTTTACGTAAAGCGAAAAAGCGTTTACGAAAACGCAAAAGATTTTATCATTGAAAATAATTCCACCGTAGAAAAAGCGGTGAAAAAGGCGGTTGAGATTTATGAAAATTTTGGTTATTAACGGAGTAAATTTGAATATGCTCGGAATAAGAGAAGTGGAATTGTACGGAAAAGAGGATTATTCCGCTTTGGTAAAATACATAAAAAAATCCGCCGTGGAATTAGGTGTTAAGGCAAAAGTAAAACAGTCTAACAGCGAAAGCAAAATCGTAACTATGATACAAAAGGCTATGAAAAAGTACGACGGAATAGTTATAAACGCAGGGGCTTATACTCATACCAGCGTTGCTATACTAGACGCGTTAAAAGCCGTTCGCTTACCCGTTGCGGAAGTGCATATAACCGACATAGATAGTAGAGAAGAGTTTAGAAAGTTAAGCTATATTTCGCTTATCGCCGATAAAGTAATAAAGGGCAAAGGTTTTTTAGGTTATAAAGAAGCCTTAGAATTTCTTAAAAATTTAAAATAATTAAAAACGCAAGGCAAAACCGCCTTGCGTTTTTTGTGTAACGGATAGTTTCAACTCTCTATTTTTTACAAATCTTCGTAATACAATCTTATTTTACTATCATTATATTTTCC
>CAZRMT010000045.1:0-10397 GCA_964601265.1 uncultured Christensenella sp. | reverse complement strand
AAAAAAAGCGGTAATATATCGAACGGCGAGCCTAAAAATGTGATACAATAGAATTAGGGGTAGAACATACGTTTCGCCTTTAAGATGAAATTTTAAAAAATTTTATTTTTTTGCAATAAATAAATAAACAAAATTGTTATTTTAATAGAAAATCTTTTCGAAAATGCAAACGAAAAGTAAAGAGGTTGTTATGAAAAAGTTTTTAAGTATTGTTTTAAGCGTATTTTTGCTTGTAACTTGTACGTCCTGTTCGGCGGGCGGAACGGAGAATTCTTCTAGTTCTTCGAGTTTTTCCGCGTCGTCTACGGAGCAAAGCAAAAGTTCTTCTAGTAAAAGCGAAAGCGTGACGGAAAGTTCCGCTACGTCGTCCGCTGAAAATAAGTCTTCCGAAATCGAAACGGAGGACGGTTCTTCAAGCCAAGGAACTACTTCTAGCGAAATAGAAGAGGGCTCTTCTAGTCAAGAAACTACTTCTAGCGAAACGGATAGTTCTTCTTCGTCCTCCACCGAGGAGCCTACCCCCTCTACGCCCGTATCGGACGGCTTTATTACGACTAGCGTCGTTAACGGCTACGCAAAAGAAGGTAACGTTTACACCATAAGCGTTGCGGGAGATTATATTTTCTCGGGAACGCTGGAAGAGGGACAAATAGTAGTCAGCGCGGGAGAAGAGGACAAAGTCAACCTTATTTTAAACGGCGTAACTATGACTAATTCTACCGATTCGGTAATAAAAGCGATAACTGCCGACAAAGTAAGCATAAAAGTCGTACACGGAACGACCAACACGATAACCGACAACCGTTCGGTAAAAACCGTTGACGACGAAACGGTGGGCGAGGGCGCGATAAACGCTAAATGCGATTTAACCTTAACCGACTACGGCACGGATTCGGCTACGGCAAAACTAATCGTTACGGGCAACTACAATAACGGCGTTCACACGAGCAAAGATTTAACCATAAAAAAGCTCGATTTAACCTCGAAAGCCCCGAATAACGCCATTAAAGGCAACAACTCCATAACCATTGCTTCGGGAACGGTTACGGCTATTTCCACTAGCGGAGACGGTTTAAAGAGCAAAGACAGCAACGTCAGCTCCAAGGGCAACCAAAAGGGAACCATTTTAATTTCGGGCGGAACCGTTACTATTTACGCCGCTTGCGACGGAATAGACGCGGCGTACAACGCCGAGATTACGGGCGGAGACGTCAAGATTTATACCAACGAGTATTCCGAGTACACCGAGGGCGTTATGGCAAGTTCCACGACGGAGATGTATTTAAAGGTGAGTTCTTCTTATTACAGTACCTCTTATAGATACGCCGTATACTTCTACAATAGCGATACCGACTTTACTTGGGTAAACGCAGAGTATTACACTTCTTCGTCCAGCAACAGACCGGGCGGAAGTTCTTCCTACTACTATAAGCTCGACAGACCTTCTTCTTACGGATATTTTACCGTTTATAGATTCGACGCTTCTCAAAGCGAAAATTCGACCACGACCTACAACGCTAAAAGTTCGGGCGGAAGCGTAAACACTTCTATGGATATGTATTCGGTATCCAGAATTTCCTCTTCCACGATAAGCGGAGATTGGGGAACCTATTCCTCTTCTAGCCAAGGCGGATTCGGCGGAGGCGGAATGGGAGGAATGGGCGGTATGGACGAAGGCAATACCGACAAGCTTTCCTATTCGGCAAAAGGAATAAAATCGCAAAATGAGATAATAATTTCGGGCGGAACGGTTTACGTCAACTCTTACGACGACGCGTTACACGCCAACAACAACTTGCTCGACTCTTCCGAGTACGGTACGGGCAATATTACCATAACGGGCGGAACGATAACCTTGCTCAGCAACGACGACGGAGCTCACGCAGACGGCGTGTTAACGGCTTCGGGCGGAACGATAAGGGTTGAAAGAAGCTACGAAGGGTTAGAGGGTAACCAAGTCGTTTGTAACGGAGCGGATATTTACATCGTATCTTCCGACGACGGAATGAACGCTACCGACACCGCATTAGAGGGAGCAATCACTATAAGCGCGGGCAACATTTTCGTAAACGCGGGCGGAGACGGAATAGACTCCAACTCAAGAGCTTCTTATAAAGGCATAATAATTTCGGGCGGAAATTCCATAATAATTTCCAACGGACCTTCCGATTCGTCTATCGACACGGAAAGCGGATACACCTTTACGGGCGGAACGGTTTTAGGTATAGGACAAAGCGGTGGAATGAGCAGTGAGGCGAAAAACTGTTCTAACTTCTCGTCCGTAGGCGTAAGCACTAACATAAATATTTCGCAAAACACGTACGTAGTCGTTAAAGTCGGTTCTACCGTTATGACGGCGGTTAAAATGCCCGTTTCGGTAAACTCGTTAACCTTATACTTGGGTTCGTCTTCGGCTAGCATTTCAACGGCTTCTTCCGTAGACGTAAACGTTAATGCGGACGGATACTACTTTAATTCGTAAGGAGAAAATATGAAAAAAATATTAGCTTTATTATTGATTTCGTTATTTTGTTTTACCCTTTTCGTTTCTTGTAAAGGCGAAAACAAAAAAGGTGACGACAGTGGCGTAAGTTCGCCTATAAGTTCCTCTATAAGCTCGTCAAGCGAGTCTGGTTCTTCCGAAGAACCCACCGCCGAACCCGTAGAAATCAAAACGGAAAGCGACTTACAAAACGTAAAAAACAACTTAAACGGGAGTTATTACCTTGCAAACGATATAACTTTAACCGAGCCTTTCGTAACGCTCGGCAGTTACGAACAACCTTTTAGCGGATATTTCAACGGTAACGGTCGCACGATTAGCGGAATGAATATAACTTCCAACGTTTTCCGTACCGACGGAAGTTCGCTGGAATACTTTGCGGGGATGTTCGCTTGCGTTACGGGTACGGTAGAAAAGCTCACGCTCGACGGTTTCGGCGTTACGATAGATTCGGACGCGATAGCCTCTACCGACTATTCCGATAAAATAGCCGAAAACCAAACCGCGGTTTTAAGCGGAGCGGTCGCCATAACCGATTTCGACTTACACGTAGGGGTTGTCGGCAACAATAAGGGCATATTAAACGAAATAACCGTTTCCGCCGAGTTATCGGTAAAACCCGCAACGGACACCGCAAGAATAAGAGCAGGCGTTATAGCGGGCAAAAACTCGGGAAAAATCACTTGCTGTACGACGACGGGCAATATGGATTTAGAAAGCTCCGACGGCTATATAAGAGCGGGCGGAATCGTCGGGTATACCAACGGCAACGGAAAAATCGTTTCGTGTAAAAGCAAGGCGAATTTAACGCTTAAAACGACCAACGGCGGAAAAATCAACGCGGGCGGACTTATAGGCAATATGGAGTGCGGTGAGGTTTATTCCTGCTATGCGGGCGGAAACGTTACGGCAACGAACGAGCAAGGCAAAAAATCCTCTCTCGGCGGACTTATAGGACTTATCGACAATACCGACGCCTACACTCTTAATTTAACGACGGGCGTTTACGAAAAAAGCGATAAACTTATAGAAAACGAAAATATGGACGTAAGCGTAAGCAAAAGTATTACGCAAGGCGTCGTTAAAGAAACCGTTTCCACCAAAAAGGGCGCATCGGGCGGAGTTATCGGACAAATGAGCGTTTACGCCACCGCCGACACGAAAATAATCATAAGAGAAAACGGCGGAGCGGGAACAAGCCAAGGCACGCTTAAAAAACAAGGCGGATTTTGCGGAGAGTACGAAGTGTTCGACGGAGTATCCGTAGACGCGGTTACCGATTTTACCACGCTCGGCGAAAACTACGAGTTTGTAGACAACGAATGTTTTGCGGAAGACGAGCAAGCGACTATCGTCGGAGGCATAGCGATTCCTCCCGAAATGATTTTTTAACGAGTAGCTCTTGAAATAAAACTCTATAAAGGTTATAATAGAGGGGAAATTTATTTTAAGAGAGTGAAAAGTGAAGCAAGCCGAAAAAAACAAACAGATAGAAAAACTTATAAAAACCGTGTCCGAGGGGGATACGGAAGCGTTAGGCGAGCTTTACGAACTGATAAAAACGGACGTGTACGCATATTGCTTGTCAAAGCTCAACGACCGTTACGACGCAGAGGACGTAACCGAAGAAACCTTTTTAAAGATTTACCGTTACAGCGGAAGATATACGCCTTGCGGTAAACCGCTTGCTTGGGTTTTCACCATTGCTAGCAACTTGATTAAACGGCATTACGAACTTAAAAACCGTTGCGTCGGGTTAGAGGCGGTCGAAAATAAAAGCGGAAAGAGTTTTGAAGACAGCGTTTCGGACAATGCTTTTTTAGAACAATTATTTAATCTGTTAAACGGCGAGGAAAGGGAAATAATTGCCCTTAAAGTCGTGTCGGGATTAAAGCACAGAGAAATAGCAAGGCTTACGAATAAGCCGTTATCCACGGTTTTATCTAGTTACAATAGAGCCGTAAGGAAATTAAAAGGGAAGTTATCTTATGAATAAAAAACTAAAAGACAAAATAGTTTCTTCTTTTGAAAACGTTACTCCCGATTTATCCGAAAAAATAAAAGAAAAGTGTGAAAATCAACCTATAGAGCGTTCTTTTGACGAAAATACGCAAATAAAAAGGGAAAATAAAAAAGTTTTTTATATTAAAAGAACGGTTTTTGCGCTTGCTTTCGTATTGATTTTCGCCGTCGGTTTAACGCTCGGAAACTTTATAGATTTTTCCAAAACGGAAAAAGTCAAGGCGACGAGCGAGTTTTATATCGACGTTAACCCCAGCGTAAAGTTGGAAATAAGCGATTATAAAAAGGTAATTCGGGCGGAGGCGTTAAACGAAGACGCAACCGAAATAATAGATGAGCTCGAACTAGAAGGCGTAGAGGTCAACACCGCCGTTTACGCAATAATCGGGAAAATGCTCGAAATGGGCTATCTTACGGGCGACACGAATTCCGTTTTGTTCAGCTTTTGCGACGAAAAGGGCGAACAAACCGAGTTCATCGGCGACATAGCCGAAAAAATGAACAAGCTTTTAGATGGTTGTTCCATAATAGCCCAAAACATAGTGATAGACGACGAAATGAAAAGGCGTGCGAAAGAATACGATATTTCAGTCGGTAAAATGGCGTTTATAGATAAGTTAATCGGGTTTGACGAGGCGTACGAGGGCAGACAAAACGAGTTTGCCGAAAAGAGCATAAAAGAGCTTGCCTTTATGTACAACCGCGACGGCGGAGCAAAGGACGACGTTATAAAGGGCGACGAAAATTTCAGCCAAGAAAACGAGATATTCGAAAAAGTTTGGTCGCAGGCGAGAGTAGATTATTCTTTTTCGGAAGAAGTCAGGGCTTACGGCGTGGACATAACCATAGACGGTCGGGAAGAAACAAAAAAATACAGAATTTCTTTCGAGGCGGAAGGGAGAAGATATTTTTACGAGTACGATTGTCAAGACGGAAAAATCACCGATAAAACAGACGATTATTCACGCCCCGCACAACCGCCCGAACCGCATTTCGACGAGGAAATGAGAATTACAAAATAAAACAATTTTTAAAAACTTAAACGAAAAATCGAAAAGCCAAAAACTTTTCGGTTTTTTTCTTTTTCCCCGTAAAAAAAGTTGACAATACGGCATATGCGTTTTATAATGTTCGTAACCTAACAAAATAGCAAGAGAGGGAAGATAATGGCGGAATTCCGTTTAACGGGAAAATTTAAAAGCATTAATAGGCTTATAAAAAGAAAAGTGGATTCTTCTTCCGCAATTCGGGGACAAGAGGATTTAACGGGAGCGCAAGGGCATATCATAGGTTACGTCAGCAGAAAAAACGAAGCGGGGAAAGACGTTTTTCAAAAGGATTTGGAAAAAGAGTTGACGCTTAGAAGAAGTTCCGTTACGGGACTACTTTCTTCAATGGAGAAAAAGGGCTTTATCGAAAGACAGGGCGTAGACGGCGACAAACGCCAAAAGAAAATAGTTTTAACCGACAAGGCGAAAGCTTTCAACAAAGGCGTAACGGACTATTTCGACGGACTTGACGAGGAAATAGAGAATATTTTCACGCTTGAAGAATATGAAAATTTAAAAGAGTATTTACAAAGGATAGAAGATTATTTAAAAAAGGAGAAATTATGATAAAAAGACTGCTTTCTTGTTTGCGTTCGTATAAGAAAGAAACGATTTTGACTATACTGTGTATGGTTATAGAAGCGGGAATGGAAGTTATAATACCGCTTATAATATTTCAATTCGGCAAATGCGTCGAACCCGCGGGCAACAAAGACCCCGACATAAAAGGAATGATAATTTGGGGTTGCGTAATGGTCGGTTGCGCCGTTATTTCGCTTATAGCGGGTATGCTCGGCGGAAAGTTTTGCGCAAAAGCCTCTTGCGGGTTCGCCAAAAATATCAGGGAAGACGCATTTAAAAAAGTGCAAGAGTTTTCTTTTGCCAATATCGACAAGTTTTCCACTTCCTCTTTGGTAACGAGACTTACCACCGATATAACCAACGTTCAAATGGCGTTTATGATGATAATCCGTACGGCTATAAGAAGCCCGTTAATGCTTATTTTCTCTATCGTAATGAGCTTTACCATAAACACCAAACTTCCCGTAATTTTCTTCGTAACCGCGCCTATATTGCTTTTTACGCTCGTTTTGGTGATGAGAAAAGCAATGCCCATATTCAAAAAAGTATTTAAAAAGTACGATAACTTAAACGAGTCCGTTCAAGAGAATATCAAGGGTATGAGGGTTGTAAAAGCGTACGTAAGAGAGGACTACGAAACGGAGAAGTTTACAAAAGTTTCTAACGAGTTGTGTCAAGATTTTACCCGTGCCGAAAAAATTCTTGCGTTCAACAATCCCGTTATGCAAATATGTTTACAAGGCGCGCTTTTGGCTATTGCCATATTCGGCTCGCATATCATTTTATGGGGTAAAAGCGATTTAAGCGTTTGGGGACTTCAAAGTTTGCTTACCTATTCGCTCCAAATTTTAACGGCGCTTATGATGCTTTCTATGATATTCGTTATGATTTCTATGAGTTTGGAAAGCGCGAACAGAATAGTTGAAGTTTTAAACGAAGAAAGTTCGCTCACCAACCCCGCTAGTCCCGTTACAGAAGTTGAAAACGGAGATATTTCTTTTGAAAACGTAAATTTCCGCTATTCGTTAAAAGCCGAAAAGAACGCTTTAAGCAATATCAATTTTACCGTAAAATCGGGGCAAACGGTCGGAATTATAGGCGGAACGGGTTCGGGCAAAACGTCGCTCGTCAATTTAATTTCGAGGCTGTACGACGTGACGGAAGGCTCGGTAAAAGTGGGCGACGTGGACGTAAGAGAATACGATATGGAAGTTTTAAGAAATTCCGTAGCGGTAGTGCTTCAAAAGAACACCTTGTTTTCGGGCACGATAAAAGAAAATTTAAGGTGGGGCAATAAAAACGCCACGGACGAGGAAATGCAAACGGCTTGCAAGCTTGCTCAAGCGGACGAGTTCATTCAAACTTTCCCGCTCGGCTACGATACCTTTATCGAACAAGGCGGAGCCAACGTTTCGGGCGGACAAAAACAAAGACTTTGTATCGCAAGAGCGTTGCTTAAAAACCCCAAGGTTTTAATCTTGGACGATTCCACCTCCGCAGTCGATATGGCTACCGACGCCAAATTAAGGGACGCGTTTAAAAACTATATCCCCGATACGACTAAAATAATAATAGCGCAAAGGGTTGCTTCCGTTATGGATTCTGACTTTATCGTAGTTTTGGATAACGGAGAAATAAACGCAATCGGCACGCACGAGGAACTGCTTAAAAACAACGCCATATATCAAGAAGTATATTATTCGCAAAACAGAGTAGGAGGTGACGAGCAATGAAAGCTATGCCGAGAAACGGAAAATTTATGCCTCGCCAAAAAGCGAAAAAAGGCGTCTTTAAAAGGCTTATAAAAACTCTTTTCACCGAATATAAAGTTCTTGCGATTTTTATGGGAATAGCGATTTTGTTAAGCGCGTTGGCAAGTTCTATGGCGGGACTTTTCTTAAAAAAGATTTATTCCGCAATAGATTTAGCAATAAATAATAAAATAACCAAGCACGACGCGTGGGTAAAAATTCTTAAAACCACGGGGGTGCTGGGGAGCATTTACGCAATAGGTTGGGTAGGTTCGTTCGTTCAAGGAATGGTAGGAGCGGTGCTCACTCAAAAATACTTGCGTGATACGAGAGATAAAATGTTCGCCAAAATGCAAAAGCTTCCCGTAAAGTATTTCGACGGAAACAATCACGGCGACATAATGAGTACCTACACCAACGATACCGACGCTTTAAGACAGTTTATTTCTCAAAGTTTCCCGCAACTGTGTTCTACTATAATCGTTCTTGTTTCGCTGACCGTAATTATGCTTTCGTACAGCATTATGCTTTGGGCGATAGTAGTAGTGGGCGTGGTGTTTATACTGTTCGTCACCACTAAAATAGGCGGTAAAAGCGCAAAGTATTTTATGGCGCAACAGCAAGCGGTAGGTAAAACGGAAGGTTACGTCGAAGAGATGATGCACGGACAAAAAGTCATAAAAGTCTTTTGTCACGAAGAAGAAACTATGAAAGATTTCCGCGCTATCAACGACGAATTATACCGTGTGTCGAATAACGCAAACGCTTTTTCTAATATGCTTATGCCCATAATTCACAATATCGGTAACATAATGTACGTTTTAATAGCGTTTATCGGTTGCGGAATATTCGTTGCGACAAACGGAAAAGGCATAAATATTTCATTTTCCTCGCTCTTTACAAGCGGTAGCTTTATAGGCACGCTGACTATTCCCGTAGTCGTTGCGTTTTTGAGTATGGCAAGACAGTTTGCAAACCAAATGGGGCAAATATCCAACCAAATAAATTCCGTCGTAATGGCGCTTGCGGGCGCGAGCAGAGTTTACGACTTACTCGATGAAAAAGAAGAAGACGACAACGGCTACGTAACGCTAGTCAACGCCGTCGTGGACGAAAAAGGGAATATTACGGAAAGCGATAAAAGAACGGGAGTTTGGGCTTGGCGTCATCCTCATAAAGCGGACGGAACGGTAACTTATACGCTCTTAAAAGGCGATATAGTTATGGACGACGTAGATTTCGGGTACGTTCCCGAAAAGATAGTTCTTCACAATGTTACATTATACGCTCGCCCGGGGCAAAAAGTCGCTTTCGTCGGGGCAACAGGTGCGGGTAAAACCACCATAACCAACCTTATTAACCGTTTTTACGACATTGCGGACGGCAAAATAAGGTACGACGGAATAAATATTAACAAAATAAAGAAAAGCGATTTAAGGCGTTCTTTGGGCATTGTTCTTCAAGACACCAACTTGTTCACGGGAACGGTAATGGAAAATATTCGTTACGGCAAATTAGACGCCACGGACGAAGAGTGTATCGAGGCGGCAAAGCTTGCTTCCGCTCACGATTTTATCACGAGGCTTCCCGACGGTTACGACACTATGCTCACGGGCGACGGAGCGAACCTTTCGCAAGGGCAAAGACAGCTTTTATCCATTGCTCGCGCGGCGGTAGCAAACGCCCCCGTTATGATTATGGACGAAGCGACTTCTTCTATCGACACAAGAACGGAAGCTCTCGTTCAAAAGGGAACGGATTCTTTAATGCGTGGCAGAACTGTTTTCGTTATTGCGCATAGGCTTTCCACCGTGCAAAATTCCGACGTTATAATGGTGTTGGAGCAGGGCAGAATAATAGAAAGAGGCACGCACGAACAGCTTATCGCTTTAAAGGGTAAATATTACTCTTTATACACGGGCGCTTTTGAGTTAGAATAACTTATAGAGGGGTTTTATGAAAAAAATAGTCGTTTTGTCCGACACTCACGGCAACGTTTCGGGGCTTGAAAAAATAAGGAATATTCTTGCCGAAAACGACGCGATTATTCATTGCGGAGACGGTTATAAAGACTTGGATTATTTTCCCGAAATAAAGGAGAAATATTGCGTTAAAGGCAACTGCGACGGGCTTAACCGAGATGAAAAAATTATCGAGACAGAGGGCAAAAAAATACTTATTTTGCACGGGCACAACCACGGAGTTAAGGGCGGACTTGAAAGATTAAGGTATTACGCTATGGAAAAGGGCGTTAACGTCGTATTTTACGGGCACACGCATAAAGCGAGCATAGTGGAGGCGGACGGCATAACTTTTATAAACCCCGGCAATTTAAGCAAGTATTCGGCGAATAATTCTTATTGTTACGTAGTAATAAACGGCGACAAGCTAACTCCCGTAATAGTCCAGATAATTTAAACAAAGGCTTTATACAAGCAAGAAACACAAAAAAATATTTTAAAATTTTTTTACGGAAAAACGCAGAATTTT
>CAZRMT010000044.1:0-10695 GCA_964601265.1 uncultured Christensenella sp. | reverse complement strand
ACGCATAAGGAAGTTCGTACCAGTCTTTACTGGTTAAGTTCCAACCGGGAACTCCGCCAAGTCCACCCGTTCCGCTATTAACGTCACCTCTTTTTTCTTCTAACATAGAAAGCGCTATAAGTTCGTTGGCAGACATCTGTCTTAAAAATTGCTCTATGGTACATTCGCCTTTTAAGACGTCGACAAACCTGAGTCCTTGCCAACCGTTTCCGCCCGTTCCGTCGGTTGTAGCGCTAAACGGCTTAAATACGTAGTCGGCAGTGTTGTCTTTCCAGGTAAACGATTGTTGAGCTGTTCTTAAAATAACTCTCTTAACGTTACATAAAGTATCGTTTTCGGTAACCAAAATCTTTATGGTATTTTCTCCCGCAGTTAAGTTAACCGCTACGGAAGAAGTTTCAACCGAAGTATACCAACAATCGACAGACGCGTGAGTATTCGTTCCCGTTCCCGAAGTTTGTTCGGGGTTAGCGGAACTTCTTAACGCTTTAAGCGTTCCGGCTTTCGTGCCGTTTACGTAAATATCGCAAGCGTTTTGGGTTGCCTTGAAAGGCGTTACGGCGTCGAGCGATAAGTAGTAAGTTCCCGCTTTCGTTACGTTTACTTTGTATTCTACGTAGTTTCCGCTAACTCTTAAATTAGAAGCCAAGTTTCCGAGCAACGAAGCCTCTTGATGTCCGCCGTTTATCGAGGAATAATTATCTCCGCTGATTTGCGTTTCACCTGAAGGAGCAACGTTAGCGTTATAAATAGTGAAGAAATCGAAATCTCCGCAAGTATTGGTTTTAAAAGTGAGTAGATGTTCACCGCTCTTTTCAAAAGTTATGGTGTTGCCGTATATGGTTTGCCAAACTTTCCAACCGTTGCTCTTTAAACTCGTGGTTATATTTTGAGCTTTACCGTTGTCAACTCCGTCGTTGGGCGTGTCGTCAACGTAAATTTCAAACATATTCGTATAATCGGTACCCGAGCCGTTTGCCATATTAAACGTAATATTGTACGTTCCCGCTTTTTCTACGTAAACTCTGTAATGAATCGTACGATTAGAAAGGTCTCTCGCCATTCTCGCCTGAGAAACGCCAACGAAAAACGTGTCGGCAAGCCACTCTCTCTCGCCCGTAATGCTTTCTAATTCTTCCGCTTGGAAAACGTTCATTCCGTATTCTTTTATAGCATAATAATCGGTATCGAGGTATTCGTAAGTTCCGTCGGAAGTAAGTCTTTTAAATACGTGGGTAGTGAATGCTTCGCACTCTTTAAGTATTCTGTCGCTGTTTTCGGTGTAGGTGGCAACTTTATGTTTGCCTGCGTCTTTAACCGAATTTCCTACGAATAAGTCGTACGCTCCCGCTTGCATTACGTATGCGTCTTGTTGAATTGCTCCCGTATCGTCGAATTGCGACATTTCGTCTATCTCTATTTCGATTACGAGATTTACACTTGCCCCGGGCGCTAAATTAGAGGTCTTTGCGTACCCTATAAGTTGTTTTGCGGGCGAATCTATCTTGTCGTTAGGCGTCGAGTAGTATACTTGTACTACCTCCTTTCCGCTATACGTACTTCCCGTATTTTTTACGGTTATATAGAGTTTTATCTTTCCCGTATTTTTGTTGATATTAACTCCCGTCGTCTTTATATCGAAAGTCGTGTACGATAAGCCGAAACCGAATTCGTAATTTACTTTTTCGTAGTTCGGGTCAAAAGTTTCATAATATCTGTATCCTACGTAAATATCTTCGTAGTAGTTTACGTTAGCAGAGTTACCGAATTGTGAAACAGCTTCGTTACAACCGTAAGAAGTAATATAGTCTTCATACGATTTAGCCCACGTATCGGGAAGTTTCCCCGAGGGCGTTACCGCTCCCGTTAATACGTTGGCAAGCGCCGTTCCGCCTTGCTCGCCGGGGAGCCACATACACACTATTGCGCCTACCTTTTGTTGAATAAGCCAAGTGGTGTCTATAACGCTAGGTATATTTAATACGATTACCACGTTATTTGCTCCGAAAGTGTTAATAAGGTTAGTAATATCGGTTTTTTCGTAGTCGGCGAGATAAAAATCGGATACGACCATATCGTTGTCTTCCGTAGAGTATCTCTTAATAAAGTAAATTACTCTATCGAAAGAACCGCTAGCCGAACCCATTGCCGTATAAGAAGCTATAAGCCCTTGGTTTGCCGCATTTTGAAGCCCCGTTTTCGGGTCTATCGTGTTTCCGCCGTTGTCAACCCAACCTGAACCGCCACCACCGACAGTGAAAGCAGTGTCTTGTACCGCTCCGAGTCCGCCGATTTTCATATTGGATTTAAACGGTAAGCAGTTGTTTTCGTTACGGAGTAACGTAATACCCTCTTGCGCAACCGTTTTGGCAACTTCTGCGCTTCCGTTTACTCTTTGCGCGTCAACCTTACCCGTCTTTTTTACGGACATCGCTATTCCGAATACCGTTAACACGGAAAGGCATATTACCATTATCACGGTTAAAAAGCTTTTATTGGTCTTTCTCTTTAAAACTCTTTCTCTCATATTCCCCTCCTTAATTAAAGTCCGTCCAGCCTTCTTGTACAGGTTCTTTTACCGATGAACTCGAACTGTCCTCAACGGGTTTTTCTTCTTTCGAAGACGAACTGCTACTTGTCTTTGAAGATTCCTCGTCTTTTGAAGACGAGCTACTCGGTTTTACCGGTTCTTCTTCCTTAGAACTCGTACTACTTGCTTTCGATTCGCTTATCGAAGAAGTCGTTTGCGTTTGCGATGACGAAGAAGTCGTCGGCTTTTTATTGCCTCCGCACGCGAACAACGTTAAAGATAAAGCTAAAATCATAAGCAATGCCAATAATTTAACTTTCATATTTTAACCTCCGTTAAATAATTAACTTATTTTCATTTTACACCCGTTTTCAACTCATTTCTTCTCATACATTGCAAAGAATTTATCATTTTTTGCTCAATTTTAACAAAAATAGCGTAGTACTTGCAAAAAATCATAAACCGTTATATAATATGGTTGAAATCGGAGAAGAAAATGAAAAATATTTACGAATCTATTCGTGACAACGACCAAAAGATAATATATATAGAATATCCCAACGATATTTTTTCGCATTTTCACGAAGCGGTGGAAATAAATTATGCGTTGGGCGACGTTACGGTACAAAATAACGCAAAAACCGCCATTTTACACAAAGGACAATTCGTTTTTCACAATTCTTACGACATTCACTCGAATAAACACGGTGAAATTATTGCGCTTATTCTCCCTAAAACGTATATTGCAGACTATTTGTCTTATACCAAATTTTCCGTTCTAAAAGAAAACTTTTTTGACGACGAGGACGGCGAAATTTTTTCACTGATAAAAAAATTCAAGGACTTGGCTACCTACAACGAACTTGAAATAAAGGGGCTTGTAAATTTATTGATAGGCAAAATAGTCCGTAAAACCACTCTCGTAGAAACGGAAAACGGCAAAGATTCTTCGCTTATTTTCAAAATAGTAAAATACATAAACGATAATTACGCAAGTAAAATCACTCTCGATTTACTCGCTTCCGAGTTTAATTATTCTAAATCTCATATTTCCCATACGATAGGCACATACCTATCCTGCAACTTAAACACTTACCTTAATAAAGTACGCTTGACTAATTTTGTGGAACTAACGAAAAACAACCCCGAAAAGATTATTACAAACGCTTTGGACGTAGGGTTCGATTCGTTGCAAACCTTTTATAGGAACTTTAAAAAACTTTACGGTATGTCACCGTATAAATATTTTAAAAATTAAGGCTGAAAAGCCTTTTTTTATTTGCCTTTTATATCATTTTATCGTATAATTTCAGTATCGAAATTAGGTAATTAAAAAAGGAATTTATGAGCCTACAAAAACCCGACGGAACACAAACCGTCGCTAAAAATAAAAAAAGAAAATTTTTAGATAAATCGTTATTTACTTTAGAAGATAATTTTGGCAAGCTTAACCTGTTCAAGCTTGCCATTCCTCAATTTTTAGACCTTTTTCTAATAAATTTTTTATCAATAATTTCTACGGTAGTAATAAACGTTATATCCGACAAAAGCGCCGTTGCGGTAGACGGTGCGGGAAAAGTTTTTAATATTATTTCCACCGTTACGGCAATAGTAAACACTGGCTCGGGAATAATGCTCAGTATTTATATGGGGAAAAACGACGTTGACAGCGTTAAAAAACTGTGTTTCGTCAACTTTGTTTTGACCACGATTATAGGCGTTACGCTAAACCTTGTTTTGTTGATTTTTGCCGAGCCTATATACGCTATGATAAATTTAGACGGCGAAAAACTGACGCAGGCGGTAAAATATTCGCGTATTCGCTGTATGTTTTTGGTTTTAGGTTCGCTTTCAAGCTGTATGAATACGGTAATGCGTTGTTACGGCGACTCTAAACCCACTTTCTTTTCGGGTATCTCCTCAGCCGTCATTTCAACCTTTTTAAACATAGTGGCAATAACGAAAATATCGCCTTTTAGCGACCCTATTACGGGCGTTTCCGTTGCGGGAATTTCTGGTAACGTTATATCTTTTATTGTATCTTTTTGTTTTTTCATAAAAAAGCGTATAAAAATAACGCCGAAATTTTCTTCCAACCTCATAAAACAGCTGTTTAAAGTAGGAATCCCCGGCGGAGTCAGCGCTCTATCGTATGCTCTTTCGCAACTTATAACGTCATCGTTCGTATATAGACTTTCTTCTATTCAGCAAAACGCTAAAATCTATGTATCGTCGTTAGTTGTGTTAACCTATCAATTCGGATACGCCGTCGGAAACGCCGACGCCATTATGGTAGGTAGGCATTGCGGGAACGGACAAGTGGAAAAAGCGGATAAAATGCACAGACAAAACATTTTTATAGGACTGTTTTTCGGAATATCGCTTTCGCTTCTCTTTTTAATCCTACATAGATTTATTTTCAGAATTTACACAAACGACGAAAAAACTCTTAATCTAATTTTAAAAATACTTTTGATAGACCTTTTCGTCGAAACGGGAAGAGCTTTAAACCACCTAGGCGAATTTTCTTTAAACGGCGTAGGCGACGTTTACGCAACGACCGTTATTTCCATAACTTCTTGTTGGAGCGTCAGCGTGCTTTTTGCTTACGTTTTAGGAATAGTTTGCAATTTAGGGCTAATCGGAATTTGGATTGCTTTTGCCTTGGACGAAATAACGAGAGGACTTCTTTATCTGTTCCGTTGGAGAAGCGGAAAATGGAAAAAGAAATTTATCGAACACAAAATTTAAAGCTACGGCGTACCGTTTTCGGTACGCCGTATTTCTTTCGTTTTTAAAAAATAGGAGGAACTTGCGGAATTACAATAAAAAATTCTTTTATTTCTTCAACGGATTCCGCTTTTACCCACTCTGCCATACCCTGTTTCCAAACTAAACTATTCGGAAAAAATCGTTTTTCCAAAACCATATTTTTTAGCTCGGCAACGCTAAACGGCCCCGTGGGCTGTCCGTTTACGGCAACATAATAAACAGATTGCGGAATAATAGGCGGTACAATGCGAGCTTGTTGCGTTATATCGGCACATTGTTTCATCCTTTCCGAACCTTTTATCGCACCGACTAAATTTTTCCCTATCGCAGTTCCGACGGCTAATCCCGCCACAGTTGCAATCGGATTAATTCCGTTACCGCCAAAACCGATATTACCGCCGTTACCCATTGCGCCTATTGCATCCGCTCCCGCAATTCCGACTTCGGCTTGTTTTTCAACTTGAAACGCTCCTAAATTCAACGATTGAGTTTGTTTGTGTTGAGAATATTGTTCTTCTTCTCGCTTAATTCTAATCCTAGCGGTATAATCGACGACTTCTGCTTGCATTTTTGCAGAAACAATATCCTTCGTTACCGCCATAAGCCTCACATAGCCCTCACTCGTTTTGTCCAACTCGATTGAACTAATATCTACGCCCGATACGCTAACCCCGAAATCTTCTTTCAATCTTTTTGTAATAACGCTTTCTATTTCTTCGTTAATTTGAAATAATTTACTCTCTATTTGAACAACGGGAACCGAGTAAGTTTGCGGAGCGTTGATTACCGTTTTTTTAACGTAACGACGAATTACGTCACGAATTTGCTTTTGAAAATCTTCAAGGCTGAAAGTATTTAACCTATGCAATTTTATAAATTCACGATAATCTTCAATTTTAAAACTAATAGTTCCTCTTACCGCAACGGGAACTCCAAAATCTAGAAATCTCGGATCGTATACGTCAAAAAAAGGAACCGCGAAACTAATTTGTATTATTTTTGCAAGATTTATAAAGTATATTTCAGCTTGATACGGTGTTCCGCCCGCAAAAGCAAGCCCCACTATACTTGCTAAAATCGGTAAGTTTTTGGTTTCTATCCTTTGGTCAAAAGGTCCTTCTATAAAATCTTGAACACTGCCGTCTTCTTGTTTATAAACAAAAACCGCAACCTCTCCTTCTTTAACCCGTAAAGAAGATCCGTTACGTATAGCGTTTTCACGATTATTGTTCCCTTCTTCCGAACCGACGGGGTGCCATTTCCATATTAAATATGAAGATTCGTCGCAACGAATTTCGTCTTTAAACCCTCCCGCCTTAGGTTTCCTAAAAGCACACATTGTTCACTCCTTATATTAGTCTGTTACCTTTAATTTTAATTCTTTCATTTTTCCGTAGTAGATATTTTGAATTTGTTTAAAACTAGGCTCCGACGAAAAAGCAACTCTTGCTTTTTCATATGCTTGTTGCATTTTTAACACCCAAGCGTTACTTATTTCAGCTTTAATTCCGCTTTTTTTAAACATTGATTTTTTTGACAAACTGACGTCGATATTCGCAATCGATAAAAAAATAAATTCAAGAATATCGTCAACGGAATTAGGTATGGGAAAAGTTTTGATAAGCATTAAAATTTGCGAATCGGTCGTAGAGTTTGACATATTAAGCAAACCTTTTAACCCTTTACTTCTTCCTTTTTCTATTTCAAATATTTCTTCTTTGAATTTTTGAACTGAACCAACCGCCGAAAGCCTCGTTATTTTGGCGTTACATTCGGGACAAATGGCAGTAGTTTCCGTAATTACCGCACCGCAATTAGGACATTTTAAAACCTCTCCCAAAAATTCGGTACGCCTTGTTTTATTATCCTCTCGTGTTACAATATTCCCGTCAACTCCACTTCCGCATTTCGAACAGAAACATGCTCCTTCCTGTAACGGCTCACCGCATTTAGAGCAAAAATTACCGGAAAAATCACTCTTTTTATTCGTACTTTTTTCGGAAAAAATATTCAAAACACCGCCTTTTATTTTGTCCAATATCCCCATATTTAAAACCTATTACTGAATAAATTTCTTTTATTATATTCCCATTATACTGGAAAGTCAAGTATTTTGTATGAAATTGTGAAATAATAACGGTATGGAAACTTTCGGGGAAAGATTAATTCAATTAAGAAAAGAAAAAAATTTAGGTCAAGTCGAACTTGCAAAACAGTTAAAAGTCGGGAAGTCAATAATTAGTTTATGGGAACAAAACAAATGCGAACCAACCTTGTCTAAACTTATTGCGATAGCTAAATTTTTCGACGTTTCGATAGACTATTTAGCAGGCATAGACTAATTTTTTGTCTGTCCTTTTAGTTTGTTTAATTTTTAGGTAATGAAATTAAAGTTATATTAGCACACTATTAACCACTTTTACTTAACGTATAAAAAATGCGATTGAAAATTTTCAATCGCATTTTTTTATAAAACAAAACTTAAAGTAAAAGCAAGCGTTACGCCGATTAAAGCGCATATAGTCGTATTTATTTTAAAATACGATAACGCTAAAATTATTGCCGTAACTATTGCCGACACCGCAACCGAATTAGTCGAAAACATAATGTACGGAAAGGTTAAAGCCGATATTACCGCATACGGCATATAGTATAAAAACGACAAAATAAATTTAGAGGTAATTTTCTTTCTGCAAAAAACAAGCGGTATTACCCTAGGCAAGTAAGAAGCTAACGCCATAACCGCCAAATATCCGATAAATTTAAGCATATTCTTCCTCCTTTATGGGGAAAAATATTGCGCTTATGCAAGCGGATACAACGGAGGCTAAAATTACCGACAAACCGAAATTCTTTTTGAAAAACGGTATTAAATAAAACAAACAAGACAGTCCCGAAGCAGTAAATATCGTTAGGAATATTTTTTTATTTTCTCTTGCGGGCGGAATTATTATGGCGATAAACATACAATATAACGCTATACCCATTGCAACTTGTACCCTCAACGGCAAAAAATCGTTGGTAAGCGAACCCAAAAGCGTGCCTAAAGTCCAACCGATATACGCTATTATTCCGCTACCGAAAAAATACAAAAATCCGAAATTCTCTTTTTCTTTACACGATAAAGCGTACAATTCGTCGGTTACGAAAACGCTCATAATAAGTCTTTTCCACGTTCCCGTATTTTCAGGTAAACGCTGAGAAAGCAAAAAACTCATAAGCAAATATCTTGCATTTATTATAAGCACCGCAATAAATACCGCCAAAACGCTTTCGCCGTGTTCTATCATTTGAATTCCCGCAAACTGCCCCGCGCTTGTTAAATTAGTTGCCGAAATAACGGTGGCAAAAAAAGCGTTTATGCCCTTTTGCACTGCTTGAAGTCCAAACGTAAAAGAAACCGCAATATATACAAAACATACGGGCAATCCGTCCCGTACCCCTTTTAAAAATGCTTTTTTATCCATAAAATTTTCTCTCAACGCTATTATTTTATCACACTTCGTTCGAAAAGTAAAAAAAAATGTATTACGTTTGACTTATTTAATTAAAAAAAGTATAATAGACGGGTTATTTGAAATATAGGAGATTTTTATGGAAAAGAAAAGAGCAACTTGGAACAGTAGACTTACCTTTATTCTTGCGGCAATCGGTAGTGCGGTAGGTCTTGGAAACGCATGGCGTTTCCCCGGGCTTTGCGCCCTTCACGGAGGCGGAGCGTTTTTACTTGCATACGTGCTTTTAATGTGCGTATTCGGAATTCCGCTTTTACATATGGAAATAGCTATCGGCAGAAAGCTTAAAAAAGGCGCGCCGGAAGCTATGAGAGGTCTAAACAAAAAAGCCGAACCTATCGGTTGGAGCGCAACGGTAAACGCATTTATAATCGCAATTTATTATGCGGTAGTATTCGGTTGGGTTATTATGATGACCGTATACTCGTGGAAATTCGCAACCTTTAAAGGCGACGTAGACAAAGCGTTTTCGCTTTGGACGAAGTTAACTATGGCGCAAGACGAATTAGGAGGAAGAATTACGGGTAACAACGTAATGTCCACTCCCGTTTTCGTATGCGTTATAATTGCTTGGCTTTTAATTTGGTACTGCATAAGAAACGGAGCTTCTTCCGTAAGTAAAGTAGTAAAATATACCGTTTCTTTGCCCGTTATATGCTTGGTTATCCTCGCTATTAAAGGCGTTACGATGAAAGGCGCAGGCAAAGGTCTTAAAATATTATTCGTGCCCGAATTTTCGGCATTTAAAGACCCCACCCTTTGGACGGACGCTGCGGGACAAGTATTTTATTCTTTGTCGATAATGATGGCAATAATGTTTGCGTACGGCTCTTTCTTAAAGGAGGACGCAAACATCGCAGTCGACGGCATAATTATAGCCGCGGCAGACTTCGGAACGAGCTTACTTTCGGGAATAGTATTGTTCACCACTATGTACGGTTCGGGCTTTGAAATTAAAAGCGCAAGCGGAATTGCAACGGCGTTTTTATATTACCCGATGGCAATAGTAAAACTCACTAACGTGGGCGTGTTAAACGCAATATTTGCGTTCGTGTTCTATTTCTGCTTGTGTACGCTAGCGATAGACTCCGCTTTCTCGATAATAGAAGGCGTTTCAACGGCACTGTCGGATAAATTCCACTTAAACACTAAAAAAACCACTTTAACGCTTTGTCTTATAGCGGGACTACTCTCTATGGTATTCGTTACGGGCGGAGGAGTAGGTTGGCTAGATATAGTGGACAACTGGTGCAATAGCTATAACTTGATTTTAGTCGGAATAATAGAAACCATTATAATCGGTTGGTTCTTTAAACCCAAAAAAGTGTTAGACGAAGTAAACCGTAACACCAAAAAGTTTAAAATGCCCGCTTGGTGGTTTATTTCCTCGATAAAAGTAATAGCCCCCGTTATTTTAACCGTAATGTTCGGTTGGAACTTGTACGACTTGTTCAGCAAAAAAGGCGGACTATACGGAAATTACACCGTTTGGCAAAATATACTCGGCGGGTGGCTTTTAACGGCAATAGTAATTTCCAGCGGGTTCATCGTGAAACTTATAGTTAAAATCCTCAAAAAGAAAAAAGGATTTGTCGAAAACGAAATATACTGGGAAGATACCCCGATTGCTCAAACGATAAACGACTTAAACGGTGAAGAGATGAGATTATCGAATAAAAACGAAGACACGACTTTTACCGAAGTATAACAAAAAACACTAATACAAAAAACAGCGTGAAGCAAAATTCACGCTGTTTTTTATTGAGTTTTCTATTTTAAAATTTCTCTAAATCGTATCTGTCAACTACTTCTTCAACGTAACGACTACGTTGGAATAAACCGTGCCGACAACCTCGCTATAAAACCCGAAATAACTTC
>CAZRMT010000043.1:0-10899 GCA_964601265.1 uncultured Christensenella sp. | reverse complement strand
TCCACCAGCCTAGCTGGTGGTTTTTCATTTTCGGGCAATTAGCCCTAAACTATTCTGGCTTACGCACAAGTGCGTATTTAAACGACCTGCCAGTCTTGCACCTTTTACTTGCTACCCGTGAACGGGTCTTTTGGGTCAAATATACTCAACTGGTCTGATTGCTTATCTTGTTCCAATTGATTCCTTATGTATTCTTTTATCGCTTTCGTTTCTTTTCCTGATGTATCTACATAAAATCCCCTGCACCAAAATTCCCGATTTCGGTATGCAAACTTTAAGTTCCCATACTTTTGAAATATCATTAGACTACTTTTCCCTTTTAGATATCCCATAAATCCCGAAACGCTCATTTTGGGTGGTATTGATAAAAGCAAATGTATATGGTCGGGACACACTTCTCCTTCTATTATCTCAACTCCTTTCCATTTACATAGCGTTCGCAGTATATCCCTTATCTCTTGCCTTTTATCCTCGAAAAATACTTTACGACGATATTTTGGCGCAAATACTATGTGGTACTTGCAATTCCATTTTGTATGTGCTAAACTATTTCCAGTGAAAATTTCTTTTTTCATAAATCCTCCGTTTGTTTTATTTGTTGCAACTGGCAGGTCGCAACTTTTATTATACACAAATGGAGGGGTTTACTCAACGGTAAACCTTTACTGAACCCCCAGACTATCTGGGGGTTTTGTTTACACAAAAACAGCCGTCGCATTTTGCGACGGCTTTAAACCTAAACTTTTATTCTTCGCTTTTCTTTTTTCTTGTCGATTTTTTAACGGATTTTTCTTCCTCTTGAACTTCTTCGTTTTTATCGTCCGTTTCTATCTCTTTAATTTCTTCTTCGCTAACGCTTTCGTCTTTTTCTTCTTTATCGTCGGTAGCGCCGTTATCTAAAAAAGCAAGAAGCGCAAAAACCGCAAACGTTACTATTTTGGCAATAGTAACCAACGAATTTACAACGTTATACGCCTTGTAATTAGTAGATTCCGCAATACTTAAAACGGAATGAACCAAAGCGACTAACATATTTACCGCAATAAAAATAAGAGTGACGAAAAGTATTTTTTTAATCTCTTTTTTAACGTCTTCGTCGTCCGTTTTTATCCAAATGTAACCTCCGCAAAGCGCAAAAATTATAGCGTTTACGTAAGCCCCTGCCCACAAAATAAGTTTAAGCCAATTTTTTTTGATTTTTTCCATAAAACACCTTCTAAAAAATAATATATGCTTAAATTATATTTAAAAAACGACAAGAAATCAATCCTTTCGACAAAATAATATTTTTTTTCAGCCGTTTCTATACAGTTAGATTTATTTTTTAAAAACTATTGACTTTTTTTGCCCTTTTTGGTGTATAATGGAAAGGTACTTTAAAGGAGATTTCCTAATGAAAAAAATAATAACTTTTCTTTTAACCCTACCTTTTGTTTTTTCAGCGGTATTATTTAACGCGTCTTGCAAAGACTCGTCAAAAAACAAAGAATCTTATAGCGAAGGTATCGTTTTTGATTTACTCGAAGACGGAACTTATTCGGTTACGGGTATAGGTTCTTTTACGGGTACGGAACTTATTATTCCCTCCAAATATAACGGAGCGCCCGTTAGCCTTATCGGAGAAGGCGCTTTTGCTCGTTGCTCCTCGATTGTTTCGGCTAAAATTCCTAACAGCCTCGTTAAAATAGGCAACAGCGCCTTTTCAGACTGCACTTCTCTTACCTCGGTTACCATAGGTAATAACGTTATAAGTATCGGGAACGGAGCATTTTCTCGTTGCAGTTTATTAACAAGCGTAATTTTACCTAATAGCGTAACTTGGATTGGTGAAAGAGCTTTTGCTTCTTGCTCGTCGTTAACCGCTATAAATATCCCCGATAAAGTAACTTATATCGGTTACGATACTTTTTTATCTTGCGATTTGCTTGCATATACCGAATACGGAAACGCACATTATCTAGGCAACGACAACAATCCGTATTTTTGGCTAATTAAGGCAAAGGACACGTCTATTACTTCTTGCACCGTAAACACAAACACAAAATTTATTTGCGTTAAAGCGTTTTCTTCTTGCAAATTACTGACCGACGTCGCTTTTGAAAGCGCCGACACGTGGTCTATCGGCGAAGTAACCGAAAGAGAAAAATATACGATAGAAAACACTTCAGACCGCTCGCAAAACGCAACGTATCTTACCGATACTTACGCTAATTACTATTGGAAACGAAAATAAAAACAATAACCTTTTTCTCCCGCCGTTAAATTGCGATAGAAAAAGTTTTTATAGTTTAACCCAATATTTAAAACTATAAAAGCACCACGGATTTTTAAAAAACCGTGGTGCTTTTTTGGTGGGAACGGTAGGGCTCGAACCTATGACCTCCACCATGTCAAGGTGGCGCTCTAGCCAGCTGAGCTACGCCCCCGCCTATAAAACCTTGTTTATTATACCTTATTTTTTTAGCCTTGACAAGTCTTTTTCAGCGTTTAACTATAATTTAATTTATAAAATCTTAATAGCGTACTTTTATAAGCGTTTTTACGTTACACAATTACCCAGATTAAAACCTTATCTTTTTTATATGTTTCACCAAATTTTTCGCATAATAATGCGCACCTAAAGGATTAGGGTGCAAAGCGTCCCAAAAATATTCGTTACAGTTAGGAACTAAAGAAAATCCGTCAACACATTCTACGTTGTTATACTCGGAACAAATTCTTTTTATCTCTTCCCCCGCAACGCGTAATTTTTCTATATCAGCCCCTTCGTCGTTTCTCCATAAAGGCGTTACAACAAGCGTTTTTACACCGTGATAAACTGCGTCGAGTTGTTTAAAATAAGCGGTAACCTGCCCTACGAAATCGTCGTTTTTATAGTGATTAGTACCAAAAGCGATTATTATCTTTTTCGGCATATAGCCGGACATTTTGGTCAAAACACGGCTATCGAACACATAACCGCCTATACCCTGATTAAGTATATCGTAATTTAATTCACGGTTGGCGATATTTACGTAAGTTTCGCCCGTGATAAAGGTACCGTAGCCTTGCGTAATGGAGTCCCCCATCCATAAAACCTTATCGCCTTTTCTAATCTTTCTTAAAGAACTCTCCGTTTGAAAATTCTTTATTTTCATATTTAAATCGCAAGGAAAATAAACGGTAACTCTTTTTTCGCCCTCGGGCAAAACAAAAGATAAAGTACCCTTATCGCCGAGAGAATCGGCTTTTACGATTTTATACGGTTCGCCGTTTACGTACACGTCCAAGGTATCGTAGGAACCGACTTCTTCTATTTTATAATCGAACGATATTTCCTTTGACTGCGTTTTAAATTCCAACGTTACGGAAGAGGAAAACATACTTCTCGGATAGAAAAAATCCTCGCTTATATTTTTAAGATGTTCCATTTGTTCTTGAGAATAATGATAAAACTTAATATACCCTTTTTCTATTTCGGTGCGATAAGTTCCGTAAACGTATTTTTTTAAGCTTGCGTTTGAAATTTTCATACTAACTCCTTATTTGTAAACTTTTTAGGCAATAAAAAATTTAAAGCGTTATGTAAAACGGTAATCAAAAAATGCTTACTTTTTAGAATTTCTCCGTCCAAAGACATCTCGGTTTCCTTATCCGAACGAATTTCAACCTCTTTAACTCGTCTGTACTGTCTTTTTTTAGCGACGCTTTTTAGTTCTAAGTGCGTACCCCTAACGTAATGTTTAACGCAAAACAAAAAGCGAATAAGCGACATAGAGTGAAACAAACATATGTCCGTAAGCCCGTCGTCGTTTTCAGACCTAGGCGCACACATATACTTGCTCCCCGCATATTTGCCGTTTGCAATCGAACAAAGCAACGTATGTTTTCCCGAAATTTTTTCGCCGTCGGCAAAAACTTCGAGCTTATTATACCTGCCCGTAAAAATTCCCTTTATAAGCCCTTTAAAATAAGCGTGCTTTCCGCCCTTGTTTTTCACCTTATTGGCGTGCGAACCGACAACTGCTTCTAGCCCTATATTACACATATTGACAGAATATTTGTCGTTTACTTTTAAAACGTCTACTTTCTTTTTTTCGCCTTTAACCAACGCTTCCAGCGATAAAAAGTCGTAGCCTTCGTAATACTTAACGAAATCGTTTCCGCTACCGTAAGGAAGTACCGCAAAATACTTGTTTTCTGCCCCGACAAGTCCCGAAACGACCTCGTTTAAAGTTCCGTCCCCTCCGCATGCGACAAAACAAACTTCCTCTCCGTCCGCGGAATAATTTTTTACGAATTCTATCGCTTCTTTCGGGGCGGAAGTGATATGTTTTTCATAATCTATTTTTTCCGTTAAAAGGCTTAATTGTTCGTCTAACTTTTCTTCCGCCAAGCGTTCGCCCGCATATAAATTTATAATAAAAACGTACTTCATTTTACTGCGAAATTAAAATAGTAATGCTTTCGGGCGGGAGAACGAAGTTCCCTGCTAGCGTTTCTTTGTTACCGCTTACCGCATTTTTAAAGTTTCCGCTTAACGACGTTTGATGTGCGGTTTTTGTTTCTCCCGAAATATTAAGTCCTATAAGGGCACGCTTACCTTCGTACGCCCTTTCGAAAACCATAAATTCGTTTGCCTCAACAATATTTTTGTATCCGCCGAACGAAAACAAAGGTTCGGATTTTCTTATTGCTATAAACTTTTTAATTTCATCGGTTAAAGCCGAATGAAGCGGATACTCGTAACTCGGTCTTAACGCCTCGTCACCGTCCTTTTTATCACCGTCAACACCCCACTCGCTACCGTAATAAATAGTAGGAATACCGGGCATTGTCATAAGCATACCGTAGCCAAGCGCTATAAGGTTTTTATTTTGTATAATGGTGGCAAATCTCGTCACGTCGTGATTATCGGCAAAAGTTACAAGGTGCTTATTCCTATATATACACCAGTTATCGTATCCGAACTGTCTGTTAAGCGAATACGAAAGCTCAAAAAGATTTTTAGTGTTAAAAGACGAATATAAGCTTTTGTAGTTTTCGTAATTTGTACAACTATGCAACATTCCGTCGTTTACGAATTGATTATAATCGCCGAATAAAACTTCACCGATAAGTACGAAATCGCCTTTTTGTTTAGCGTACCTTTTCAGTTCTTTCATAAAATTTCTGTCAAGGCAGTACGCTACGTCCAACCTTAACCCGTCTATTTTAAATTCGTTTACCCAAAAATCTATCGCTTTAAACAAATAGTCGACGACGGCTCTATTATGCAAATTAAGCTTAACAAGTTCGTAATGCTTTTCCCAACACTCGTACCAAAGCCCGTCGTTATAGGGCGTGTTTCCGCCGAAATTAATTTTAAACCAGTCTTTATAAGGAGAGTTTTCTCTATTTTTCAAAACGTCTTGAAATTGATAAAACCCCCTACCTACGTGATTGAAAACGCCGTCCAAAATTACCTTTATTCCGTTTTTATGGAGTTCGTCGCAAACGCTTTTAAAATCTTCGTTTGTTCCGAGCCTGCAATCGAGCTTAAAATAATCTCTCGTGTCGTAGCCGTGTTTATCCGACTCGAACAACGGCGAAAAATACACTCCGCCTATCCCGAGTTTTTTTAAGTGTGGAATATAATTCTTTACGCTAGCTATTCTGTTTACGGTTATTCCGTCGTTTTCGATAGGTGCGCCACACATTCCTAACGGATATATTTGGTATAAAACTTCTTTATCTGTCCACATTTTTCTTCTCCGATTTAAGTAATTTGTAATATATAAAATTTAAGGTAAACGCTTTCTTCTTCCGAAATCAGCGACGCATGGTCGGGCGATTGAGTTTTTACTTCCGCAATCCTTACTTTTCGTCCGCTTTCCACAGCGCTTTCCTTAAGCATTTTTTCGAAAAGGTTAAAAGTCATATAGTGAGAACAAGAACAGCTTACCAAGTATCCTCCGCTTTCAACCAACTTCATTCCCAAAATATTTATATCTTTATATCCCCTATACGCGTCTTTTACCTCGCTTGCGTTCTTGCAAAAGGCAGGCGGGTCTAATATTACCAAGTCGAATTTTTTACCCTCTTTTTTATACTCTCTCAGTTTTTCGAATACGTCCGCCTTTTCTGTGGATATTATATCGCCAAGCCCGTTTAACTTAGCGTTGTATTCTACTTCGTTTAAGGCTTTTTCCGATATATCGAGCGACTTTACGCTTTTTGCTCCCGCAATTGCGCAGTTTAACGAAAACCCTCCCACGTTACAAAAACAGTCCAAAACGGTTTTCCCTTTTGCATACTTTCTCAACGCAAAACGATTTTCTTTTTGGTCTAAAAAATACCCCGTTTTTTGTCCGTTTTCCAAATCCACAAGACATTTTATTCCGTTTTCTTCGATTAAAGCTTTGGTTTCGCCCTCGCCGTAAAGAACTCCTTTTACGGGCTTTAAACCCTCTTTTTCTCTTACCGCAACGTCACTGCGTTCGTAAATTAGTCGTGGCGAAAATTTTTCTTTTAAAACTTCGACTATCAAGTCCTTAATTAAATCCGTCCCGAGCGACAAAAACTGAACGCACAAACAGTCGGCGTATTTATCGACTATAAGCCCCGGCAAATCGTCGGACTCCGAAAAAACAACCCGATAACAATTATCGTATCCTAAATCTCTTCTATAAGCGTCGGCTTCGTCGATTTTTCGTCTATAAAAATCTTTATCGGGAATTTCGTCGTTTCTTATAAATATCCTCACTAAAATTTTAGAAAGAAAATTTATATAGCCCTTTCCTATAAACCTACCGCCGTAATCGTACACGGTTGCCAAATCACCGTTTTTGCCTTTGCCCTCGGTTTTTAAAACCTCGTTGGCGTAAACCCACGGGTGACCGCCGATTATTCTTTTTTCTTCGTTTTTCTTTAAGTATACGCTATACGGCATAAATCACCTTTTAATCATTTTTCATTCTAGGTTATTATATCAAATTTTCCTTTTCTAATCAAGTATTTCATTTTAAATTAAAGCCCCTAATCTTTTCGGCAATTAAATAAGATAAACCTATTTTAATTAAATCGGGAATAATAAAAGGAAACACGCAACTAGTCAATCCCTTATAAAAAGACACGGAACCTTTCATATAAACGACGACAAAAAAAAGCGTTCCGAACGCATAACAAATTAAAAGCGAAAAAACTATTGATATAAAATACAAAATTTTTTTGTTTTTTAACGGCGAAAAAATCCACGTTACTAAAATCGAAAGGAAAAAACCTATCAAATATCCGCCTGTGGCGCCAATTAAAACACTTACTCCGCCCCTAAATCCCGAAAACACGGGAACGCCCGTTAACCCGATTAAACAATAGGAAAGAAAAGCAATAAACGTTTTTTTCTCTCCAATCGTAAAAATCGCCAAATACACTGCAAACGTTTGCAAAGTAAACGGCACTACGAAAGGAACGGTAATCCAAGAACAAACCGTTATTATTGCAACAAACATTCCCGTTATGGCAATTTCTTTAGCCGTACTTTTTCCCATACTAAATAAAGATATTCACAATTCCCAACAAAAAGCCTATAAGCGCACCCAAATTAACCACGGCGGAAAGCTCTTTTTTCATAACGGACATACAGAGCTTTTCAAGCTCCTTCACGTCCATTGCATTTACTTTTGCCTCTACCACCGCACTTATGTTTATTTGTTTTACGTTGTTTTTTACCGCTTCAACGAAAACTCTTTTGACAACAGAGTTTAAAAGTCCGTCTATAAGCTCGTTTTCACATATTTCGGAAAGGTCTTTTTCGGTTAAAGAATTTATTTTTGCGTTAACTTTTTCTTCGATGAATTCCCGTCCGTTATTGCTAATATATTCGTTTACCTTTTCGGACAACCCGAGTGCTACGGAATTTATTAAATCGTCGCTAACCATAAACGCCAACATTCCGAGTTTGCTTTTTTTCTCTGCAAAAGCAATTTTGCCCTGCTCGGCAATAACCGAGCCGACGTTTGCTCGGGTAACCTCGTCGTAAACGGTTTGAGTTAAAATGTCGACGGCACGCTTTTTTATATCTTCGCCGTTGTCCGTTGCGGAAAAAATACCGCTTAACGTTTTCCCTTGCAACACGCTTTTAAAATCAAAAGTAATATTTTCGAAAGCGTTTATTAAGTCGTTTTCGGTAAACAAATTTTTGCCAACGGCTTGTCCTACGGCTTTGGCTAGCTCGGCTTGTCTTTTAGGAATAATTCCCGGGGTAAACGGAATTTTTATTTTTCCGATTCTTTTTTCTTTATACGGGCGGAATAACATTTTTACGGCAATATAGTTGGTAATATACCCTATCACCGCACCGATTAACGGTCCGCTTATTATCTTTAAAATTTTTAAAAACATTTCACTCGTCCTTTTTTCTACCGCATTTGTTTTGACAGCGTTCGCAATCGCAACAAGTACGTCCTTTTTTTCTGACAACGAAAAAAATCGCAAAACATAAACTTACGCCCACAAGCGCCAAAATAATTATATCAGCTACATTCATTTTAACCTCAAAAAATTAAAGCGACTCCGCTCACAAGCAAGGCAACCACGTACGCAATAACGCATTGTTCCACTACGGTTAATATCGCTCGTTTTGTCCCTAGTTCTCGTCTTACGGCGCCTATCGCCGCAACGCAAGGAGTATATAATAGACAAAATACTAATAAAGCAAACGCTCCGCCCGACGTTAAACAAGCCACTAAATTCGCAGTAGTTCCGTATAACACGCCCAACGTGGACACAACGCTTTCCTTTGCTAAAAATCCCGAGATTAACGCCGTAACCACTCTATAATCTCCAAACCCGAGCGGTTTGAAAATCGGCGCTATTACACCCGCAATAGAAGACAACATACTCTCTTCCGCTTCGCAGAGTTGCAATTTAAAGTTAAACGTTTGTAAAAACCATATCAAAACCGTGGCAATTAAAATAACGGTAAAGGCTCTTTTGATAAAATCTTTTACCTTTTCCCATAAAAGTCTCACAACGTTTTTAGCCCCGGGCAAACGGTAGTTGGGAAGTTCCATTACGAACGGAACGGCTTCACCCTTAAAAATAATACTTTTCGAAATTAAAGCTATAATTATAGCCATAACTATGCCGATAAAATACATAGCCAACATTACAAGCCACGCAGTTTTCGGAAAAAATGCGCTTGCGATAAAGGAATATATGGGAAGTTTTGCCGAACAACTCATATAAGGCGTAAGCATAATGGTCATTTTTCTATCGCGTTCGCTAGATAAAGTTCTGGTTGACATTATTGCGGGAACGGTACACCCGAACCCCATAAGCATAGGAACTATACTTTTGCCGGATAACCCTATTTTTCTAAGCAGTTTGTCCGTTACGAACGCCACCCTTGCCATATATCCGCTGTCTTCCAACAGCGACAAAAAGAAAAACAACGTGATAATAATAGGAATAAAAGATAAAACGCTACCTATTCCGCCGAAAATACCGTCTATCACAAGCGACTGTATTACGCCGTTGACTTTCATTTTTTCAAAAGCGTTTTCGGTTAAAGAACAAAGTTTGTCTATCCCCATTTCTAATGCGATTTGCAAGTATTTTCCTATAACGTTAAAAGTTAAGAAAAACACCAACGCCATAATGAAAATAAACGAAGGTATCGCAGTGTATTTTCCCGTTAAAATTTTATCTATTTTTCTACTACGAATACGCTCTTTACTCTCTTTCGGTTTACTCACCGTCTGAACGCATAGTTTTTCGATAAAATCAAAACGCATATCGGCAATGGAGGCAGACCTGTCAAGCCCACGCTCCTCCTCCATTTGAACGATGATATGCTCTATCATTTCTTTTTCGTTTTCGGTTAAATCAAGCTTTTCAGCAACCAGTTTATCACCCTCGATTAGCTTGCCTGCGCAAAATCTTATGGGAATTCCCGCATTTTTGGCGTGGTCTTCTACCAAATGCATTATTCCGTGCAAACATCTATGCACCGCCCCGCCCGTACTGTCGGGATTGCAAAAATCTATTCTCGTAGGTTTTTCTTGGTATTTTGCGATATGAATAGCGTGATTTATCAACTCGTTAACGCCTTCGTTTTTAGACGCGCTTATGGGAACAACGGGAACACCGAGTAAACTTTCCATAGCGTTTACGTCTATTACTCCGCCGTTTTCACGGACTTCGTCCATCATATTAAGCGCCAACACTATCGGCACGTCCAATTCCATTAACTGCATAGTCAAATACAAATTTCTCTCTATGTTCGTGGCGTCAACTATGTTAATTATGCAATCGGGTTTTTCGTCAAGAATAAAATTTCTGGACACTATTTCCTCTTCGCTGTACGGCGATAAAGAATAAATGCCCGGTAAATCGGTAACTTCGGCGTTAGCTCTGCCCCTAATTTTTCCGCTCTTTCTATCCACGGTAACGCCGGGAAAATTTCCGACGTGTCTATTTGCACCCGTTAACTGGTTAAACAAAGTGGTTTTTCCGCAATTTTGATTGCCGACCAACGCAAAAGATAAAATTTTATCGTCGGGTAAAGGAGTTTCTTCTCCCTTAACGTGGTACTTTCCACCCTCTCCAAGCCCGGGGTGGATAAAACTTTTTTTAGGCGAAACGATTTCCGCTTCGTCTTTTTCGTAACAATCGCTTATCTCTATTTTTTTAGCGTCGTCAAGCCTTAAAGTCAACTCGTAGCCGTGAATTGTCAGCTCCATCGGGTCGCCCATAGGCGCAAGTTTTTCGAGCGTTATTTCCACTCCGGGAATTACGCCCATATCTAAAAAATGTTGCCTTAACGCCCCGTTTCCGCCAACTTTTTCTATCTTTGCCGATTTTCCTATCGGCAATTTGTCTAAAGTATTTGTTTTCATATCCGCTTTTTTTACCGCTTAATTTAATACTATATATAAA
>CAZRMT010000042.1:0-11057 GCA_964601265.1 uncultured Christensenella sp. | reverse complement strand
GGCGTTACCGTTATTACGCCGTTTTCGACGGACATTTCGTCTATTCTGAAAGTACGCTTGTCTCCGCAATCGGGTAACGTCGATTTGTCGGTATCTCTGCCGTGATAAACGATATAATACTTGCCGTTTTCCTTTATTACGCTGTTGTGCCCCGTTCCCTCTTGGAATTCGTTTTTCCTTAAAACGGGTTTATAAGTGTTTTCGTCGGGGTACTTTTTAAAGTTTAACTTTCTTAAATCGTCCGTTTCGCCTTTCGCGACGGAATAACCGATAAAATAGCTTTCCTTTTCGTACGCGGAACCCGAATACATACAGTAGTGGTAGTCGCCCTCTTTAAAATAGAACGCTCCCTCTATGGTGTGCCAATGCTGTCCCTTTTTGAACCTGTCCTTTTGGAAAATTTCTTCGTCGAGCGTAGGCTTAACCACGGCGACGGGCTTGCCTTCAACCGAATAGGGGTCGGGCATTTTATCGACTAAAATATACGTTCCCGCGCGTTCCGCATCGTAATCGTTGTTGCAGTAGAATATATAAAGTCCGCTATCCGTATTAACGACGTGCGCGTCTATTGAAAACGGGGGAAGCAGTTCCTTTACGTAACGCCAACCGCTTTCGGGGTCATCCGATTCGATAACCTGTATGCGTTGGGTGTGAACGTCGTCCGAGTCCTCTTTAATGGTCGACACGTACATAAAGAATTTATCGCCTATTTGAATTACGCTAGGCGCCCAATATTCCTTTTCGCCCGCCTTTTGATAACATACGCCGAGGTAGTTCCACTCCTTCATATCCAAGCTTTTATATAAATGCACGCCGTCTACGCCCGTAACGTAAATATAGAACGAACCGTTCGCTTTTATAATATACGGGTCGGGTTGGCACAGTTTTTCGCTAGTTGTATTTATAGTAATTTTCATAAAAAAATCTCCCTTTTTTTATTCTAAGTATACTATACCACAAAAAAACAAAAAAATAAACCGCATTCCCGTAAAAGAAATGCGATTTATCGTTTTTTTTACTAAATTAGTTTTCGTCAATCCACGCTTGAACTTTAGCTTTGGCGATTGCTTTAACGGTTTCGGTAGGATACTTGGAATCAGCTCCGCCTATTCCGTAAATAAAGTAGTTGCCCTTTTCGGTTTGGAATAAAACTTCCTCGTAACCTGCGGGGTCGCCGAAATAACTATGAGCTACACGTTTGATTTCGGTTGCCTTTTCGGTATCATAAACAACTTTGCCGATAGTTTTTTTCATTTTCTTTACTCCTTTTCATAAATTTATATTTAGAATTTAACATTTTTTTACAAATTTTGCAAGCGTTTTTCAGCCCTTTACTCAAAATTTTTCATCGGAATAAAATTCTTGTTTTTGTCTATCGGTTTTGAAAATGTAAAAATTCGGCATAAAATGTGCGATTTTTGATTATGCGTTTTCCTTTTTTTCTCTTTTTATAACGCTCATAAAACTTTTGTTGGAAACGATTAAAACGCCTGCTACGATAACGATTAACATATCGACGAACACAAACGAATTATACGCTAGCGAGTAAGTTAAAACGTTTCCGTCCGCATAAACTCCGAAAGCGAAAACTCCCGACAAAAGGTGTGAAGTAAACCTAAAAATCGCAGTAATTATCGCAGAAATTGCAAATTTTAAACTCGGCAGTTTTTCCAAGAAATTAAACCCCGATAAAATTCCCGCAAGTCCGACGGCGGAAAACGCAACGGGATAGTCGAGCAAAAATTGAGCGGGGTGAATGATAAACGGGTCTTGTAAGGCTTGCATTACTCCGTAAATAAAGCCGACTATTATTCCCTTTTTAGCCCCGTACATAAACGCAAACAGCATTACGGGGAAAAGCGAGCATAGCGTAACGCTTCCGCCCTGAGGCAACTCAAACAACTTTATATACGACAATACGAACGACAACGCTATGCAAACGCCCGCAGTCGCGATACTTTTTGTGTCGAATTTAAACGTGCCTTTTTTATCGAAAACAAACGCTAAAACGACGATTGCCACGACGAGTAAAGCGGTGGTTATATACAAGCTCGCCCCGTCTAATTCTTGCGAATAGTACCCGTCGGAAGAAATGTTTTTCACGAAATACACCGCAACCGTTATTAAAGTCGCTATCACCGCCACGCCTAAAATAATTCCCGTAATTACATACGCTTTTTTGGAAATTTTCTTTTTGACGTTTAACAAAACCAAAACGATTGCCTCTATAAAGACGATTACAAGCGTTATCAAAGAGGGAATCAGCACTAAATAGATTACGCTTTTATCAACGTAATTTTCGCCCAAATATTCCACGTTGAAATGCTTGTAAATATCCAGCGCCAAAAGGAAAATTCCGACGGCGACGGCGTAAACGGTAAATGCGATAAGCGAAATTACGGTCACTTTTTTAAAGGACTGTTTTTTCACGAAAAACATTACCGTAACTATTACCGCAAGCGATAAAAAGATTACCAGAGTTGCCCAAAAGACGTACGGTTCGATTGCGTCGATTAGGTATTGTTTTGCCAAAAGATTCATAAATACTCTCCTTTGGTGCCCAAAACAAAATTCCCTAAACTAAACGCCTAGGGAACTAAAAGCCCCGCATAAAAATGCGGGGTGAAATTTAACCTTATCCCTTTCATGCATTACCATGACAGGTTCTACGGGTATAATCTCAGCTTGTTAAAGCACCCCTTTTTTATTTAATGCAATTATACGCCTGCGTTTTTTTATTGTCAAGCGTTTTTTAAAACTATTTTATCAGTTGCGTTAAGTTTATCGCACCTATAAGCCCCGTCAACACAAACGACAAAATTATAGCGCTCATAGTGGTAAGTATTAAGCTTACGCCCAGCACGGAACACGCAAGGAAAATTACCGCCGATAATATAAGAACGGCTTTTTTGATTTTTTTATTGCTTTTTACCGCCCTTACCGCTTGCGGAATTTCTCTTAACCTTTCTTTTACCGTTAAAATAACTTGCCCGTTGCGTTTTAAGACAATTTCGCCGTTCTCCCTGCAAACGTAAACTTTATCCTTTATAAGTTCTTCGAGTTCTTCGCCCGATATTCCGTTTATAAAGCGTTTGAGTTTAAGCTCCGAGCAAACCGCCTCTAACGTGTCGCTTTTTTCTTTGGATACGCAAATCTGCTCCTTTACGCCCAAATCTTTAAGCTCCCTTAAAATACCGTACGCGTCCTCGTATAAAACACCCTCGTCGGACAATGCGTTTTCGTCGTACACGACGCTCTCGCCAAACGTAATAAGTCCCTCTATATCGCCTTTAAGTCCGTTTTTCTTGCAAACGGCGTAGTATAAAGAGTGACCGGAAAGCGCGCTAAACGTATTGCATAACGGCGAAGAAAGCACTGCTATTACCGAAAGACGGGCAAACCAGTCGAGCACGGAAGTAAACGAAAACTCGTCGTATAAAACTATCGCAAGCACAACCGACGTGGCTATTACCGCAATGAATAAAATCATAGATATTAAAGAAGACTTTTTAGTTTGAACGCCCGCTTTATCGGTTTTTTCCATATCGGCTTTTTCCTTTTCGATAGCTTTTTGAATCTTGCTGTCGGGATATCCCTCTTTGGATTTTACGATAAAGGAATTCACCTCGGTAACCTTTGCGCCGAACGGAACAAAGTCGCCCTTTTTGTAAAATCCCGTTTGACCGTTAACTGAAAGTTCGCCCTCGCCTTCTTCGATTTCCGACTCGAAATAAGCTTCTTTATCGAGAACGAGCGTATCGCCTTTTTTGACCGATTCCACGCTTGCGGGTTGTCCGTTGACGGATATTTCACCGAGCGAAAAATAGGGGGAATTTTTTCTTTTTAAAAGCTTTACGGTTTCGTTGTACGCTATTTTTACAATCGAGAATACAAACGCCGTATAGAAACATATTTTAAAGTACGCGCCCGCTACCAAAAACACGACGGTAATTCCGACGGCGACGTTGTCGGTGAACCTTTTTGCGGTTATATCGTTTATTGCGTCGTAGAAAATTTCGTACGCAACGAGCGCCAAGCAAATACACGTGGGAACGAACTTGTTTACGCCGAATATCAAATAAAGCATAAATGCGACAACGACTTCTATAGTTCGGATATATCCGCCCGAAAGAGATAGCTTTTTCTTCTTTTTAGCCTCTTTTTTTATTTCGGTCACCGTTTGAACTTTTGCGGTTTTCTCTTCCGTCACCTCTTCCGAAACAGGCTCTATTTTTTCAACGCTATCCTCGTCCGTAAAACCGATGTCTTCGCCTGCGTTTTGAACGATTTCGCACACTTTTACGAACACGCCGTATTCGTCCACGTCGTCCGCCAAATAGTATTTTAACGCGTTTTTACCCTCGAAAGAATAGTATTCGACGCTTTGAATTTCTTCGATTTCGGCAATCTTTTCTTTTATTTCCTCGTTGTCGGAAAAGGAAACGAGATACTCGTAATCTTTCATATTTCTCCTTTAAAACGTCCAGTCGCCGTTTTCAAATATTTTTATAATTTCGCCGTTTTTAAGCTCGGCGGTGATTTCCAAGTCGGAAGTTCCCACCATAAAATCGACGTGGTTTACGCTGTCGTTTAAGCCGACCGCTTTTAACTCTTCCTTGCTCATTTTCGTGCCGTTTTCATAGGAAGAGGCAAAACTTTTACCCAAGGCAAAATGGCAGGACGCGTTTTCGTCGAAAAGCGTTTCGTAAAACAAAATTCCCGTTTGCCGTATGGGGGAATTGTACCCGACGAGCGCGATTTCGCCAAGCCTTTTCATACCCTCGTCCGCCTCTAAAATCTCTTTCAAGGTGCCCTCGCCCTTTTCGGCTCCATACTCGACGACTTCGCCCTCTTTAAAGACGAAATAAAACTTGTCTATCACCACGCCGTTTCTAACTAACGGCATAGAGGCTACAAGCTTTCCGTTCGCCGTTCTATAATCGGGGGAAGAAAAAACCTCTTGCGTGGGCATATTGGCGATAAATTCCACACCGTCCTCGCTACCTACGTCGTTTGCTCCGCTGAAAATATATTTATCGGGCATTTTTATTTCAAAATCCGTTCCGAGCGAATTTTTATATCTGAACTTGACTATTTCAGCCTTATTTAAAAACTCGCTACGCCTTTTAAGATTTTCTACGTGGTTAAGCCATTTTTCTTCTGCGTTTCCGTCGAGCCACATAGCTTTTGAAATGTTTTCGCCGAGCTTTTCCATAGCGTCGGGACTGCCGTTAAAAGCAAGGTCAGCCCATTCCTTGCAAGGGTATGCAACCAAACACCAACGAGTGGCGTTATTGTCTAAACTAGCCCGATATTCGGGGCAAGCCAAGGTTACCGCCTTTTGCCTTAAAGCTATCCTTTTTGCGTCCACGTCTTCGAACACGGAGGGATTATCGCAAATTATCCCTAAATAACACGCTTTTTTGTCTACAATATACTTTTTTTGAGCTTTGAAATACTCGGGAACGGAAGTAATTTCCTCTTCCGAACAGTATAAAAAGTTTTGTTTTAACACTTCGTCGTCGTCGTAAAAAACGGTAACTTTACCGCTACCCGACTTATAAGCCGTTTCGACTATTACCCGAACGAACTCGTACGCGCAAACGGGCGAGGAGATGACCACCTCTTGCCCCTTTTGGACGTTTAAGCCGTATTTTACTATGATTTTAGCGTATTTTTCTAAATCTAAACCAAATTTTACCATACGTTTATTTTAGCCCTTTTACCGCTTTATGTCAACGTGTTTTACAAAAAACTTTTAGCCGTTATTCGACTTATAGCACGCTTTTTTACGCTATGATACAAAAAAATACATTTTTATCCAAAATAATTGAAAAAAAATTTAATAAGTGTTATTATATAGCGTAGTATTATATAACGGAGAAACGAACTATGTCCGATTATGAAGAAAATAATTTAGAAAACGAACAAGGCGTAACGAACGAGACTTCCCCTAAAAGAGGAAGAAAAAAGCGTACCGCGGAAAAGGTAGAGAACACGGAAACCGTTACTTTAACGGAAAACTTAAGTCCCGAAAACGCCGTAGCCGAGCAAGCGGAAACCCCTTCCCCGAAAAAAGGAAGAAAACGCGCGACGGCGGAAACGGTTACCGAAACGGCGGAAGAAAACGTTCAAGCCGAGAACATAGAAACGGAGCAAGCGGAAGCTCTCCCCAAAAAGAGGACGAGAGCCAAGAAAAGCGAGCCGACCATTTTCGATATGGCGGAAGAAACCACGCAGGAAACGCCCGTTCAATCGGACGAAATAGGCGCTACGGCGACTTTTAAGGCGGAAGAAACGCAAGAACAAACGGTGGAAGAAACGCAAGAAAAAGAGGTTAAACCCAAAAGGCGTTACGTTAAAAAACCGCCCTTGCCCGCTATTCCCGTAAGCGTACCTTTAGAAGAAGAGGAGAAAAAGGAAGAACCCGTTCTCACCTTAAAGCAGTTTAAACGCAAGCAAAAGTTGGAGCTTAAACGCCAAAAGGAAAAGGAACGTCAATTAAGACTTTTACTCGAAACCAAAGAAATTTTGGACACGACGGACGACAAATACAGCAAGATAGAACAGTATTCCCCCACGGCGCAAGAGGGTTTAACCACTAGCCAAGTGGAAAAAAGACAAGCGGAAGGACTTACCAACAGAGTTAAAAACAAGTACTCCAAGTCGTACGCTCAAATCATTTGCGGAAACCTTTTTACCTTTTTCAACTTGCTGTGCGCGCTCTGTATAGTGGCGTTGGTACTTTTTAACGACAACAATATCACCGACTACTTTTTCGTGGTGGTGTACGTTATAAACCTTTTAATCGGCATTATTCAAGAAATCCGTTCCAAGGTAACGGTAGAAAAACTGTCGCTTGTAAAAGCGCCTATGTCGAAAATTATCCGAAACGGACGGGAAATAGAAATACCCTCCTCCGAACTCGTATTAAACGACGTGGTGCTTCTTCAAACGGGAAATCAAATCCCCTGCGACAGCGTGATTTTATCGGGCGAGGCGGACGTGAACGAATCGCTTTTGACGGGCGAATCGGTCGCCGTTAAAAAAGGCGTCGGAGAAAAGATTTACGCGGGAACGTTTATTTCGAGCGGTAATATAGCCGTAAGAGTGGAAAGAATAGGCGACGACTGTTACGTTCAAAGACTGTCGGCAAGGGCTAAAAAGTTTAAAAAGTCCTCTTCTCAACTACTCAACACTATGAACACCATTATTAAAACCGTAGGAATTTTAATAGTTCCCGTGGCTACCTTAATGGGAATAGTCAATTACAGCGTTATCTCCAAAACAAGCGAAATGGCGGGCGCGACTTCTTTCGAAATCCTTAAAAAAGCCGTTCCGCAAACGGTAAGCGTGGTAATAGGTATGATACCCTCGGGTATGTTCCTACTCACCTCTATGGCGCTAGCCGTAGGCGTTATAAGACTGAGCAAAAACCATACCTTGGTGCAAGATATGTACTCGCTTGAAATGCTTGCCCGTATCGACGTATTGTGCCTAGACAAAACGGGAACGATAACCGACGGACACATGAACGTCAGCTCCGTTGTACAGCTCTCACCCACGATTATGCCTCTTAGAGATATAGTCGGCTCTATGCAAAACGCATTACGCGATAACAATATGACGAGTATCGCTTTAAACGAATACTTCGATTTAAGCTCGGCGATGTCGCCTAAAAAGATACTGCCCTTTTCTTCCGAAAGAAAATATTCGGCGGTAACCTTTATCGACTACGGAACTTACGTTCTCGGCGCGCCCGACTTCGTAATGAAAAATATCCCTAATAAAATAAGAATTATCATTCAACAAAATATGATGCTTGGCGCAAGAGTTTTAATGCTTGCCCACTCTCCGCAAGAAATGACGGGCGACAAAGCCCCCGCCTCGCTAAAACCGATGGCGCTTATCATTTTAAACGATAACGTAAGGGCGGACGCAATAAAGACCATAAAATGGTTTAAAGACAACGGCGTTATGATAAAAGTCATTTCGGGCGACGACCCCGTTACCGTAAGCGAAATAGCAAAACGCGCGGGCGTAGACCATAGCGAAGCCTTTATCAACCTTGACGGACTAAACAACAAAGAAGTGTTCGAAATAGCCTCTAAATACACCGTATTCGGCAGAGTTACCCCCGAACAAAAAGCGGTACTCGTAAAGGCGTTAAAGGCACAAGGACACACCGTGGCGATGACGGGCGACGGCGTGAACGATATTCTCGCAATGAAGGAATCCGACTGCTCCATTACCGTTGCAAGCGGTAGCGACGCCACGAGAAATATCGCTCACCTCGTGCTTATGGACAACAACTTTAACTCTATGCCGTTAGTCGTTAAGGAAGGCAGACGAGTTATAAACAACATTCAGCAGTCAAGCTCGCTGTATTTAATGAAAACGCTGTTTACCTTGATTTTCGCAACGATTGCGATTATTTCGCAGTCCGTTTATCCGTTCACCACGGGCAAGATGATAGCGCTTGAGTTCCTCGTTATAGGTATGGGTTCGTTCTTCTTGTCGCTTCAACCCAACAACAACCGAGTGAAAGGAAGCTTTTTACAAAAAGTCTTTTCAAACGCTCTACCGGGGGCGCTGATACTCGTATTCAACATTTACGCTTTGCAGATTATCACTAAATATATCGGCCTGGATATTCCCGAAGACATTATGGAAACAATGCAAGTCTATTTGATAACCTTCGGCGGAATGGTGTACTTGTACCGCGTTTGCGAACCTATGGACGTATATAGGGGCATATTGTACGGAAGTATTTTGATACTTTCTCTCGTTTGGGCGTTCTGCTTGCAAGACTTGTTCGGACTGACCAAAATAGTTATAAGTAGCAAAACGGACGACTGGAAATATTTGCTCATAGTTTTATGTATGATACAACTCAACTTCCCCCTCTTGCGTATGTTTACGTCACTGCTCGGGAAAATCAATATTTCCATAGACGAAAACGATTTATAAAAAGCATTATTCAACGCGACGAAAATCAATAAAGGAGTAAATTATGACTAAACTCGAAAAAAATCTTTTAACTCTTCTCGGCGAAGACGCAAGATACACCGTAGAACAGCTTGCGGTTATGCTCGGCGAGGAACAAACCGTAATTAAAAAGACCGTAAACGAACTCGAAAAGAAAGGAATAATAGTAAAATACTCGGCGATAATCAACACCGAAAAGACGGGCGAGGACTACGTGGACGCATTGATAGAAGTCAAATGCACTCCGCAAGCCCGTAGCGGTTTCGACGCAATCGCCAAAGAAATTTACAACCTGCCCGAGGTGAAATCCGTTTACCTTATGAGCGGTACGTACGACTTGTGTATTCAGCTCGAATCAAAAACGGTAAGGGACGTGTCGCTTTTCGTAAGCGAAAGACTTTCCACTATCGAGGGCGTTATAGGAACCACCACGCATTTTATAATGAAACAATACAAAGAAGGCGGAGTTATAATGACCGACGACGACAAACGACGTTTGGTTATTCACGAGTAAAATGGATTATTCAAGATTTTTAAACCCCGTGGCTAAAAACATTAAGCCTTCGGGAATAAGAAAGTTTTTCGACATCGTAGCAGAGCGGGACGACGTTATATCGCTAGGAGTTGGCGAACCCGATTTCGACACCCCTTGGGTAGCTCGCGACAACGCCGTTAAAACAGTTAAAAAAGGCTATACGCAATACACGGGCAACGCGGGACTGAATAAACTGCGTGAGCTCGTATGCAAGTTTTATTCCGTAAGATACGGCGTAGACTATAAAACGGAACAGTCGCTAATCACCGTGGGTGCGTCCGAGGCGATAGATATTTCTTTAAGGGCGCTCGTTTCGAAGGGGGACGAAGTTTTAGTACCGCAACCCTCTTACGTGTCGTACGCCCCTTGTATAAGTTTAGCGGAAGGCGTTCCCGTGGGAATAGAGTGTAAAGCGGAAAACAATTTCGCGTTGACGGGCGAGGATTTGGAAAAGAAAATCACGCCGAAAACCAAACTTTTGATTCTGCCCTACCCCAACAACCCGACGGGCGCCGTTATGACCAAAGAACAACTCGAAGAGGTGGCGAAAGTCGTTTTAAAACACGATTTGTTCGTTATTTCGGACGAGATATACAGCGAACTTACCTACGGACAAAGGCATTGTTCGATAGCCTCTCTTCCCTCTATGAAAGAGCGTACCGTCGTTATAAACGGTTTTTCCAAGGCGTTCGCAATGACGGGTTGGAGGCTCGGGTTTATGCTTGCGCCGGTCGAAATTATAAGCGTGGTGAAAAAAATTCATCAATACGGAATTATCTGCGCGCCGACGATAAGTCAATACGCAGGCTGTGCGGTGATGGAACAAAGCCTTTTAGATAATTTTGCCTCCGTTACGGAAATGACCAACGAATACGATATGCGTAGGCGTTACGTAGTGTCCCGACTAAACGCAATGGGGCTTACTTGTTTCGAACCGAAAGGCGCTTTTTACGCTTTCCCTGACGTGTCCTCGCTCAACATGGACGGCGACGAATTCACCGAAACGCTTTTAAGGGAAAAGGCGGTAGCGGTAGTCCCCGGTTCTGCGTTTGTAGACGGCAAGTGCAATTATATAAGAATAAGTTACGCCTACTCTATGAAATCGTTAAAACAAGCTTTAGACTTGATAGAAGAATTCGTAAACGAGAAAAACAATGGAAAAAACTAACGTAATGCGTCTTTTGGACGTAGCGAAAATTCCATACGTAGCTTACGAGTACGATAAAACGATAACCGACGGAAAAACCGTTGCCAAAATTTTATCCGAGGACGAAAACACCGTGTTTAAAACGTTAGTAACGGTCGCTTCCACGGGCGAACATTTCGTGTTCGTGGTTCCCGTAAACAGCTCGCTCAACCTCAAAAAAGGAGCAAAGGCTGTAAACGTTAAAAGCGTGGAAATGATTAAACAAAAGGAACTTCTTCCCCTAACGGGATATATCCACGGCGGTTGTTCGCCTATCGGTATGAAAAAGCCTTTCACCACGGTTATCGACGAAACGGCTATTTTATTCGACGAAATATGCGTGTCCGC
>CAZRMT010000041.1:0-11163 GCA_964601265.1 uncultured Christensenella sp. | reverse complement strand
CTCCTAAGGGACAATTATGAGTTCGATTCTCGTCGGGAGTACCACAAAAACCACAGTGTCCTGTGGTTTTTGCTATTTTTATAGCAAAAGCAGACGTTTTTAGAATAGTTTTAATATTTCGCTATTTTTACTTCATAGACAAAAGATAAGGGATACCAGCAAATAAGTGGGTATCCCGATTTTTTGTTTCTAAAACAAGTTGTTAATATCAAAGCTAATTAAGCTGTTTTTAAAAAATTAACCCTTGTTACACATTTTATTTATTGTATTTCTTGCGTTTTTGCCAAAGGCAATTATTATTGAACCGTCTTTGTGTTTTTTACAATATCCGCCTTCATAATAATAGTAAGATTGACCGGTTTGTTCTTCTTTCTTTTCAATATTTTTAATTTCTTCGTCCGTTTTTATATCATCTACTTCAACACATTCAACCTGAACTTCTCCATATCCAGCATGATAAAAATCAATATATAAATGGCATATATCATGAATATCTTCTCCTTTTTTGCCACATAATCTTCTTTCAAAATCCACAATCTTTAAACTTTTTTTGTTTTTAAAAAGATGATTTTCTCTTAAGGCAAAATCCTTATTTAGTTTAATTTTAATATATCCACCAATTGCTTTTCTATATAAATCTCCTGCACCCCATTCGAGTTTGTCTTCAAAATCGATGTTTACATCCTCTATTTCGTCATTGTAAACAGCAAAACTTTCGCAGTTTTCAAAATCTAAATCTATTTTGAATATGTCTTCTTTTTCAATATTCTTTATATTTACATAATGATTTTCATTTTTGAAGGTTCCCATTTGTGGTTGCGGTAGGAATTCAAGCAATAAAAAATCTCCATCCATTTTTCCTTTGGATTCACAATGTAATACTTTGTGCCAACTATAGCTATTAAACAGCCAAATTTCGGTTATCCAGCTTTCATTAACGCATCTATTTTCTATATATGATTTTCTGTTTTTTCTGAAATCGGCTTCATTATATAAAAAATGTGAACTTTTGGTAAAAGCAGATTTATTACAAATCTTTAATTTAAAATAACCGCTTTCAATAACGGGGTTGTATCCTTTACGACTTCGAATAAGTTTATCGTAAATGTTTATTGAAAAATTAAAAATTTCAGAACCTTTAATTTCTAAAAAATCTCCGTTTTCAAAAAATATGTACATAAAACTTACTTCATTTTTTGTATACTTCATTTTTGGAAATAAATACTTATTAAACATAACCCATCTCCATTTTAATTTGATAATTGTAGCATAACTTGTTTAAAAAGGCAATAAATCAATAGATTTTGCGCCATAATTTTGCGTTGAGTTTATTAAAGACGTGTTTTTGTGTAATTAAATTGTATAAAAGTTATTATGGTTAAAAACAGTGAAAAAGCCCCGTATAAGGCGTTTATTCGTATCTTTCCGCTTTATCGGTTAAAAAGATAAATTCGTTTTTACGATAATCTATTATCCCTTCTTTTTTTAATGCGGACAGTTCCCTTGAAAGGGCGGATCTGTCTACGCATAAATAGTCTGACATTTGCTGTCTTGTGTAAGGCAAGGTTATTCGCTTATTTTTGGAATTGAGAGAAAAGGTATAAAGCAACGAAAGAATTTTTTGCCGTATAGTTCGTCCCGACAGATTTTGTATTTTTTCCATAAGATTTACGTTTCTTGCCGACAAAATTTTAATGAGATTTATCAATATTTTAGAGTGCGATAGACAATTTCCGCAAGGGGAGAGCAGTCTATCTTTATCTATTAGTAAAACTCGGCTGTCGCAACCTGCTACGACGGTTACCGTTATACGGGTTACCCCCGAATAGGCAAAACCTCCGCCGAAAAGATTGTTTTCGGTAACGGTAGACAGTATGGAGTTGTTTCCCATATAATCGCTTTGCGTTACGAATAGCGAACCCGATAAAACGAGCGCTACATTTTTGGGTTCGTCCCCGGCAAGGAAAAGTCGTTCGCCTTTTTTTAGAGTAACGAGCTTTGCTTTTACGCACGTAATAAATCTTTTCGCCTCTTCTTCGGTGAGGTTGCTAAATAGTTTTATTTTTTTTAAATTACTCATACTGCTCATTACGTTGCATTTGCAACGGATTTTTTGTTTTAAGTGTACTATAATAAAACAAAAAAGTCAATAATACGAGGTAAGATATGAAAAAAATCAGAATTTTAGCTTTAATAATGGCGTTTGCAACGGCGCTGTGTTGTTTTGCGGGTTGTAACGGCGGAAAAACTACGTCTTCGTCTTCTTCGGGAACTACGAGTGACAGCGAAGAGACGACGGTTCTTTCGGTTTCCGCTCCCGACGGCGCACCCATAATGGCTATTGCCGAAATGATTAAAAATGACAAAAACTATACTTACGATATAATTTCTTCCGACGGCGTTGCGTCCACGCTTACGGCGGGGCAAAGCGATTTCGTAATAGCTCCCACTAACGCTGGTATGAATATAGCTATAAAAAAGAGCAACTACAAAATTTGTGCGGTAACCAGTTGGGGAAATTTATATTTAGTTGCGAAAAGCGGTCAAACTTTTGACGAGTGTGACAAGGACTTAAATACTTTTATGTCGCAGTTTTCTAATAAAACGGTGGCGTTTACCGCCGTTAACGCAGTTCCCGACAAAACTTTTAAATATTTATTGAATAAAGCCGAAATAACAAACTGTTCGTGCGAGGCTTCGGAAGCGTCCGTTATAATGGCGGGGCTTAAAAAGGGCGAAACGGAGTTTGCGGTGCTAGGCGAACCTGCGGTCACCAACGCAATGAAGAATATAAGCGGATTAAAAATTTTGTGTTCGCTTTCCGAAGTATGGAAAGAAGCCGAAAATATGGATTATCCTCAAGCGAGCGTTTTTGCTAAATCCACTTTAAGTCAAACGCAAATAGAAGAATTTTTATCGAAAGTAAAAACTTCAATAGAATATCTCAACGCTAGCGAAGACAATGCGTTTGAGTTAGGTTCTTATATGGAACAAACCGAAAGGTCGACTTTAAAAGGCGCAATCGTAAAAGAAGCGTATTTAAGAATGAACCAAAAATTCGTAAGAGCGGGCGAGTGTAAAGCGGATATCGTTAAATTTATAACTATGTTGGGCGTTTCTTATACGGAAGAAAACGCAAGCGTGTTCTATGAAAGGGTTTAATGCTTTTTTAAAAAGAAATAAATATACCATAACGGCTGTAATATTTTTTATAGCCGTTTTAGGTTTTTGGGAAATATACGTTAAAGCGAAAAAGATAGAGGACTACGTTTTTCCTGCGTTTAGCGACGTAATTAGGGAACTGAAAAATCTTTTTTCTAATAAAAAGTTTTACTTAAAACTTAACGGAACGCTTTTGCGTATAACGAAAAGTTTATTGTATTCTGTGGTGTTCGGCGGTGTTTTCGGGCTTATAGGCGGACTTAATAAGTATTTTAAAGCGTGTTTAAAGCCGTTTATAGCGCTTATGAAATCTATTCCGGTTATGGCGATAACGTTAGTTGTGCTATTGTCGTTCGGTAAACAAAATACGCCGATAGTGATAGGGTTTTTAATGGCATTCCCCGTCGTTTATTCTCAAACCGTATACGGTGTGGAACATATCGATAAAGACTTGATAGAGGTTACCGACACTATGAGCGGGTCGTTTTTTAAAAAGCTAACCGATATTTACGTTCCTTTAACTTTGCCCGATTTTTTGCAAGGGTTGTCGGTTAGCGGAGGATTATGTATAAAAGCGGTAATCTCCGCCGAGATTATAAGTTACACGACTAATTCTTTGGGACATGCGATGTATATTGCAAAAGCGAATATGTTTGAAAAAACGCCCGAGCTTTTCGCCTATTGCTTGGTTGCGCTTTTGTTAACGCTTATTTTTGAATTTGTCGTTTATTTACTGAAAAAACTTTTAATAAGGTGGTAAAGAGCAAGTCCGATATATTTCTTGATATAAAATTATTATTTATCGTTGACAAACGGCAGACAAAATGTTAAAATTGTTAGGAAACAGTAGCACATAAGGAGAATACTATGAAAAAAATCATTAGTATTATATTGACTTTAATATTAGCTTTGGGCGTAATGACGCTCGTTGGTTGCAAAAAAGACGATAAAGTATCCGTGAAAGAAACGACGTTCGATTACGAGCTTAAAAAAGCGGTTGACGATAACGGAGAAAGGGACGATTATTATATCATAAGGTCTTTGAAGATTTCCGACGACGACAGCGATAAAATCGACGACGGCGAAACTATCGAAATCGTTATTCCCGCAACGTATAAATCGCTTCCCGTAAGAGAAATTAAGGAAAATGCTTTTAAAAACGTAAAAGGTATAAGCAAAATTTCGTTTGAGAAAAACGCAGACGGTAAATACAATATCGAAACTATAAATTCGGGTGCGTTTGCGGGTTGTAGCGATTTAACCGAAATAGAACTTCCCTTTACGGGCAAAAGTGTAGACGCTAAAAACGAAGAAAAGCTTTTCGGATATATTTTCGGAACCGAGGAGAGCGACGGCTCGACGAGTATCACTCAAAGCAAAAACGTAGGCACTGATACGACTGCTTATTATATTCCCGACGGACTTAAAAAAGTTACGTTGAATTGCGATACGCTTTCGATTTACGCTTTCAGCGGAAACACCATACTCGAAACGCTTGTGTTTAACGGAAACGTTACCGTTATTCCCGAAGGATTTTTCAAGGGGTGTACGTCTTTAAACGACATTATTATTCCGAATAGCGTAACGAAAATCGGGAACGATGCGTTTAACGGATGTACGGGGTTGTATGCGATAGACTTAAATAACGTTGAAACGCTTGGCAACAGCGCGTTTGAGGGTTGTACTAAACTCGGTTTTGGAGAAAACACTTTAATTGTTAATTGTACCAAGATAGGCGAGAAAGCGTTTAGCAGTTGTACTACGCTTGCTAAACTTGAAATATCGACTTCCGAAATTCCTATGGAAGCGTTTAGCGGTTGCACGAATTTAAAGAGCGTTAACTTAACTTGTTCTAACGGTAGCGGTATTATTAGAAGCGGTGCGTTTATGAACTGCGGAGAACAACTTGTTAGAGATAACGTTGTCGGTATCGACGGATACACCGTAGAAGCTTTAGCGTTTGATTTCCAAATCGCATAATAAAAAATAATTGATTTACCCTTCGGTTAATCCGAAGGGTGTTTTTTTGATAAAGAGCATTATTTTGACCGTCGGAAAATAAAATATTAAAATGAAAACTCTTTATATTGTTATAGCGGGCGCTTTATGGGGAACGGTGGGACTTTTGGCGGAAGTTTTGTTTTCTTGCGGGCTTAATGCTGGCAAAATAGCGTTCGTAAGATTTTTTCTCTCTTCGATAATCGTTTTAGTATTCGTTATTGTTAAGGATAAAAAACTACTAAAAATTAAACTTAAAGATTTGTGGCTTTTCGCTTTGATAGGCGGGGCAAATTTTTTCACCACGTTTTGCTATTATAGTTGCATAGCTTTATCGGGCGGGGCGGTTGCTTCCGTTTTGTTGTACGCGTCGCCCGTATTCGTTTTGGCGTACCTTTTAGTTTTTAAAGGTAAAAAGGTAAACGCTTTTTCGGTTTTGTCGGTAGTAACTTGCGTAATTTCTTGCACGTTTGCAAGTTCTGTTTTTTCAGCCGATTTTTCTTTAAGCGGAACGTTTTTAGGAGTGTTGTCCGCTCTTTGTAATAGTGCGGTAACGCTTTCCGCTAAAAGGTTGGCGAAAAAATACGACGGGCTAACGATAGCGTGCTATTCCTTTATTTTCAGTACGATAACCGCATTTACGGTTTCGGGCGGAGCAGACTTTAATCAATTATTTTTAGAACGGCAAACGTGTATAGCTAGCGTTATTATCGCTTTGTGCGGAACGGTTATTCCGTATGCGTTATACTTTATTTCGCTTAAAGGCGTAGAGGAGGAAAAAGCTGTGGTTTTAAGCTCCGTAGAGCCTTTGGTTGCCACCGTGTTAGAGAGCGTCGCAATAAGAGATTTTCCTTCCGTTAACGTCGTTATCGGACTTATAGGCGTGTTTATTTCCGTTTTAATGACGGGGATAAAAGATAAACCCACGAAAGACACGTCGTATTTTTTAATAAAAAACAGCAAAAAAATTCCCCGAAAAGAATAACCTTTTCGGGGTTTAACAATAAAATTTTACTTAAAGTATCTTTCCAAAAGACCTTTGAAAGCTTTTCCGTGGCGAGCCTCGTCACGAGCCATTTCGTGAACGGTGTCGTGGATAGCGTCAAGGTTGAGTTCTTTTGCGAGTTTTGCAAGTTCCGTCTTTCCCGCAGTCGCTCCGTTTTCTGCGTCAACTCTCATTTCGAGGTTTTTCTTGGTGGAGTCGGTTATAACTTCGCCTAGCATTTCCGCAAATTTAGATGCGTGTTCCGCTTCTTCGTAAGCGGCTTTTTCATAGTATAAACCTATTTCGGGGTAGCCCTCTCTAAAAGCGACTCTGCTCATTGCAAGGTACATTCCTACTTCCGTACATTCTCCGTTAAAGTTTTCTCTTAATCCGTCGATAATTTTTTGGTCAACGCCTTTGGCAATTCCTACAACGTGTTCGCTAGCCCAAGATTGTTCTGCTTCTACCTCTTTGAATTTTTCTTTAGAAGCCTTACAAATGGGGCATTGGTCGGGAGCTTCTCCCTCGTGAACGTAACCGCAAACGGTGCATACAAATTTTTTCATGTTTAAATCTCCTTAATTATATTATTTTTACATTTCGAACACAAGCCCGTAAAAAAGAAGCCTACGTTCTCCACGCAATACTCGTCTGAAATTTTGATTTTATCGGTGAAATTTTCTACTTCTTCGGTAAAAGGGACGTCGAAAATTTTTCCGCACTTTTTACAAAAAAAATGTGCGTGACCGATAACGTTTTTATCGTAAACCACTATATTTTCGTCTAAAACTATTCTGCTTATTTTACCGTCCAGCGTGAGCCTGTTTAAAAAGCGGTAAACCGTTGCCCGACCTATTTGCGGACAAACTTTTTTTACCTCTTCGTAAACCTCGTTCGCCGTAGGGTGATACAACGAATAAAAAACGGACGATATTATCTGTTTTTGCTTGGTATTTCTCCTGTTTTCGTCCACCCTTATCACCCCTTATTGATAATTTGTATCAATAGTGTAACATATAAAAAAGGTTTTGTCAACGACTTTTTACAAAAATTTTTCAGTATTTTTCGTGAAAGAAATAAACATAATAATTTTATGAAAAAAGCGGTTGTTTTTTTGTTTTTAATAATGCTGTGTTTTTCGTTGTCGGGCGGGAGAGCGTACGCCGACGATTACACGCTTACCGTTGTGACGCGTGAGGGGGAATACGTTTATTTTTATCCCGACGTCGTTTTAAAAAACGGAGAGTATTATTTACGGGATAAAGAAAACAAAATAAAAAAAATAGTATCTAATTCTTATAAAAGTCCTAAAAACGCAAAAATGCAATTAAGCGAAAAAGGTGAAATAGTAATAACGCCCGATAAAAAGGGCGAAAGAATAAACGCAAGAGAGCTAGAAGAAATAATAAATTATGCGTTAAAAAATTCAAAAAGGCGAGTTGAGGCGGTATACGAGGAGTTGTATGCGGAAATAGGCGAAGAGTATTTAAAGCGTTGCGTTTTTTTAAAGGGAAGCTTTTCTACCGATTACTCTAATTCCTCGTCGGAGAGAAAGCACAATATCGAGCTTGCGGTAAAAAAAATAAACGGCAAAGTAATAAAAAGTAACGAAGAATTTTCCTTTAATAAAACCGTCGGTCAAAGGAGCGAGGCGAACGGCTTTAAAAATTCAAAGGTTATCGAAAACGGAGCGTTTGTCGAGGGGATAGGCGGAGGAGTTTGTCAAGTTTCTACCACCTTATATAATGCGGTTTTGTTATCGGGGTTAGAGATTAGCGAGTATCACGCCCATTCTTTAAGCGTTTCTTACGTGGAAAAATCTTTCGATGCGATGGTGTCTTACGGGTGGGCGGATTTAAAGTTTATAAATAAAACAAACGGCTGGTGTTTATTAAAAGCCGAGGCGGACGGCAAAAGGGTGAAAATAGAGCTTTACGGGGTGAAGAACGAGTTTTGTTACGAGCGTGAAAGCCTTTTAACGGAAGAAATACCGTATTCTACTAAGGAAGAGGAGAGCGAAGAGTTAAATTTGGGCGAGAGTATAATTAAAACGAAAGGTAAAAACGGATATAAAAGCGAAGGCTACTTGAAAATACGTTCGGGTAAAGAAGAAAAGAGGATTTTGATAAGAAAAGACGAATATAAAAGCGTGGAAGAAGTAATTATAAAAGGGATAAACAAGAATGTTGAAGTAAAAAACGGGTAACAAAAAACCCGTTTTTCGTTTTAAAAAAAGCGGTTGGTATTGACAACGGGGAGGAGATATTATATAATAAGTTGGACTGAATAAAAAAGGAATTTATATATGGAAAGTTTTTATCCTAATATTGCTTACAATAAATCGAAACGCAGGAAATTTTTGATATTTCTTATTTTAACGGCGTTGGTTTTTGCAAGTTTAACCGCGCTTTTTGCGATAAAGAAAATATACTTGCTCGTTATGATTACGGGCTTTATAGTTTTATTGCTTTTAATACTTTTGCCGAGAGTGTTCGGTATGTATCCGACGAAGAACCTTCCGTTGATAGAAATAGACAAAAAGGAAATAATAGTCAACGGTAACACCGCGTTAAGACTTTCGGATATAATTTCGGTTAATTGCAACGTTCATTTTCAAGCTTCGTCTATCGAGAGCGAGGAGATTGCCAAGGAATTAAAACAGGCGTGCGAAAACCCTACCGAATTTGTTTATATGGGCGATTGCGACATTACGATAAAGGGCAAAAGAAAGGAAGAAGTGGTCTATACGACGATTAACGACGTGGTAGGCGCATTGCAAGCGTTGGTAAATTTCGGCGTGAGAAATTATAAGCTTGCATTTTCGTACAAAAAATTCTATGAAGTTTCTACTTACAAATTCGTTCGTGAAACAACGGAAAAAATTGAAAATATATCCAAAAAAGAAAGATTAAAACAACTTATCTAAATTAGGGGAAGAAAATGATTTTGGCGATATGCCCTAACCCTTGTACCGACGTTACCATAGAACTTGATTTTTTAAACGTAGGAAGAATGAACAGAATACGCAACAAACAAGTGACTTATGCGGGCAAAGCGTTAAACGTTGCCGTAAGCGTGGAAAGGTTAGGCGGAGAGAGTAAACTCACGGGGTTTATGTTCGAGGAAAACGGCAGACAATTCGTGTCTTGCTGTAATAAAGAAAAGGTAAAAAACGAGTTCGTTTGGTGCGAAGGCTCGGCAAGAATGAACTATAAAATCATAGACAACAAGTCTATGATGACGGAGATAAACGATAAAGGCGAAAGCGTTTCACGGGAAAAACAAGTCGAACTTATTTCGCTTGCAAGGCGGTTGTCGGAGGGGTGTTCCATTGCGGTTATGAGCGGTTCTCTTCCTCAAAACGTACCCGACGATTTTTATGCGGAGCTATGCGAGGCAATACCTTCTAACGTGAAAAAGATTGTCGACGCCGAGGGCGAGGCGTTGATGAAAGCCGTTAAAACGGGCGTTTATATGATAAAACCCAATTTAGAGGAAATGGAACGCACGCTCGGCAAAAGGTTGGAGACGACCGAAGAAATGCTAGACGCTTGTCGGTATATGATAGACTTGGGCGCTGAAAACGTTTTATTGTCGCTTGGCAGAAAGGGCGCTATTTTGACTAACGGAAGAGAGAGTTATTTTTGTAAAAGCGCGTCGGTGGCGGTTAATTCTACTGTCGGAGCGGGCGATTCGATGGTGGCTGCCGCGTGTATTCAAATTGAAAAGGGCAAGTCGCTCGACGAGGTGTTAAAATGCGCTGTGGCGGGCGGAACGGCTTCGGTTACGACGCCGGGGACGGGACTTGTGTATATGGACAAGTATAACGAAATTTTGGATAGGCTCGTAGTTGAGAAATTATAACGTAAAAAAGAATAAAAGTTAATATTTTGTCATATCGTGTAGTAAACGAGGAAATCGAATGCGAAACGATACGTACGCAAGAACCATAAACGAAGCGAAATTTATTATTTTAAACTGTTCTACCGTGAGAGAAACCGCAAAAGCGTTCGGGGTGAGTAAATCCACGACGCATAAAGATTTAAGCGAAAAATTGTTTTTTTACGATAGAGAACTGTATAGACAAGTTCGTGCTTTGCTAGATGAAAACTTGCGTGAACGGCATTTGCGTGGAGGAGAAGCCACTCGCCAAAAATATAAGAAAAAAAGGCTTTATAAAATAATCGGAAGCGATTAAAGGAAAATAAATGGAAAAGTTAAACGTAAGAGTAAAAAAATTGGATAAAAACGCCGTTATACCTAAAATTGCGACGGAGTATTCCGCAGGCGCGGACTTATATGCGTGCAATAACGGAAAAGATATAGTGATTAACAGCGGAGAAACGGTTTTCGTTCATACGGGGATAGCTATGGAAATACCCGTCGGGTACGTAGGGCTTGTTTATGCCCGTAGCGGACTTGCGAGCAAAAAGGGTTTGGCACCCGCAAACAAGGTTGGTGTGGTCGATAGCGATTATAGGGGCGAAATTATGGTTGCTATTCATAATCATTCTTCTTGTACTCAAACGATATCCGACAAGGAGCGTATAGCTCAAATGGTTATAACGCCATATCTTACGGCGGACTACGTAGAGTGTGAAGAATTGTCCGACACAGAAAGAGGAACGGGCGGATTCGGTTCCACGGGTAAAAAGTGATTTTAATAGAAAAAATACTAAAAATCGGCATATAAGCCGATTTTTTTATGTTATGAGGATATACCGTCATTATTTATGCAAGACTGCGTCTTGGTGATATGCAACGTTTTGCCTTGGTAAAGGACAGGAGCGCAAGGCTAATGCCTTGCAAGTGAAGAAAGAAGAATGAAGAGTGAAAAGTTGAGGATATGCAATTCATATAGCCATTGACGAGGTATTATGAGCTGTAGAAGATAGTAGGAAAGGATTGCCACGCTTGCTATCGAAAGCTCGCAATGACCGTAAAAAAAGTGTCTATATAAACTGTCATTCAGAGGTGGCGTTGCCACTTTTGTCTTTGCCGTACTACTTGTGCAAGCT